>JANQKX010000351.1 GCA_028280915.1 Kiloniellaceae bacterium | reverse complement strand
GCATCTGGACCCGGACCTGATCAACGAGCGCCTGCCGGGCATCTCGGAATCGGCGCAGATCTTCGCCGGCGTGGACGTGACCAAGGAGCCGATCCCCGTTCTGCCCACCTGTCACTACAATATGGGCGGTATTCCCACCCTCCACACCGGCGAGGTGGTGGTGGCCACCGACGAAAGCCCGGACACGGTGATCCCCGGCATGATGGCCATCGGCGAGGCCGCCTGCGTGTCGGTGCACGGCGCCAACCGCCTGGGGTCCAATTCCTTGCTGGACCTGGTGGTCTTCGGCCGCTCGGCCGCGCACCGCTGTGCGGAAATTCTAACTCCCGGCGCGTCCCAGGCGCCCCTGCCGGCGGATGCGGACGAATTGGCCTTGTCCCGCTTGGACAAAGCCCGCCACGCCAAGGGCGGCACGCCCACGGCGGCCCTGCGCCTTGAAATGCAAAAGGCCATGCAAAGCCACGCGGCGGTGTTCCGCACCGGCGAAACTTTGTCAGAGGGACACGATGCTTTGACCTCGGTGTGGGGAAAGCGCGGCGACGTTCATGTAACCGACCGTTCCATGATTTGGAATTCCGATCTGGTGGAAACCTTGGAGCTGGACAACCTACTCTATCAGGCCCGGGTCACCATGGCCTCGGCATTGAACCGTGAGGAAAGCCGGGGCGCCCACGCCCGCGAGGATTTTCCGGAGCGGGACGATGCCAATTGGATGAAGCACACCCTGGCCTACTGCAATGAAGCGGGCGAGGTGGGCTTTGATTTCCGCCCGGTGCATCTGAATACCCTGAGCAACGAGGTGCAAACCTTCCCGCCGAAAAAGCGGGTCTATTGAGGCGAGGCTTCCTTGGTGTCCATTTGGCAAAAGCCCATGATCTTCATCCGGCGAGAGCCCGAGATCATCATCTGGCAAGAGAAAGTGACCCCGATTCATGGCTGAGTTCGCGCTTCCGGCAAATTCAAAGATCAAGCAGGGGCGCACCCATCCGGCGCCGGAGGGGGCGAAGAACCTCAAGACCTTCAAGGTCTACCGCTGGAATGCGGACGATGGCGCCAATCCCCAGGTGGATACCTTCCAGGTGGATCTGGACAGCTGCGGGCCCATGGTGCTGGACGCGCTGATCAAGATCAAAAACGAGATCGACTCCTCCCTGACCTTTCGCCGTTCCTGCCGGGAGGGGGTGTGTGGGTCCTGCGCCATGAACATCGATGGCACCAATACCCTGGCCTGCACCAAGTACATCAGCGACGTGAAGGGGGATGTGAAAATCTACCCCTTGCCCCACATGGCCGTGGTCAAGGATTTGGTACCCGACTGCAACCAGATCTATGCCCAATACGCTTCCATCGAGCCCTGGCTGAAGACCCAGACGCCGGCGCCCGAGCGGGAGCGCAAGCAGTCCCACGAGGAGCGGCAAAAGCTGGACGGCCTGTGGGAGTGCATCTTGTGTTTCTGCTGCTCCACTTCCTGCCCCAGCTATTGGTGGAACGGTGATCGTTACCTGGGTCCGGCCGTGTTGTTGCAGGCCTACCGCTGGATCGCCGACAGCCGGGACGAAGCCACCGGCGAGCGCTTGGATCAACTTGAAGACCCCTTCCGGCTTTACCGCTGCCACACCATCCTGAACTGCACCCGCACCTGCCCGAAACATTTGAATCCGGGCAAGGCCATCGCGCAGATCAAAAAACTCATGATCGAGCGCAAGGGCTGAGCGGGCTCTTGGCGATCCACGGTAACGGTACCCGGCCATGAACCTCCACGCCCTGCTGCAAGCGCGAGTGGCCCGTGAGGGTCCGATCCGGGTCGGGCTGATCGGGGCCGGTAAATTCGGTACCATGTTTTTGGCGCAGGCCCGGCTGACCACCGGCCTTCACGTGACGGCGATTGCCGATTTGGACCCGGGCCGGGTGGTGACAAACCTGGCGGCGGCGGGATGGCCGGCGGAACAACTGCAGGCGCCCGACTTGGCGGCGGCCCGGGCCTCGGGCGGCACCCATGTCACCGACGACGCCCTGGCTATGATCCAATCGCCCCACATCGAGATCGTGATCGAAGCCACGGGGCATCCGGGCGCGGCCATCGCCCACGGGCTGGCGGCGGCCGAAGCGGGCAAGCACATCGTCATGGTCTCGGTCGAGGCCGATGCCCTGGCCGGGCCCCATCTGGCTAAAAAATTCGCCGAAAAGGGCCTGGTTTATTCCCTGGCCTATGGGGATCAGCCGGCCCTGATCGCCGAGCTGGTGGATTGGGCCCGGGGCTGCGCCCTGCCGGTGGTGGCGGCGGGCAAGGGCACCAAGTACCTGCCCGCCTATCATCGCTCCACCCCCGACACGGTGTGGGAGCACTATGGCATCAGCCCCGAAGACGCGGCGGCCGGCGGCATGAACCCGTAGATGTTCAATTCCTTCCTCGACGGCACCAAATCGGCCATCGAGATGGCGGCGGTGGCCAATGCCTGCGACCTGGCGGTGGCGCCGGAGGGCCTGACCTTTCCGCCTTGCGGCACCGATCAATTGCCGAAGATCCTGAAGCCCAAGGATCACGGCGGTTCTTTGAGCTTGTCCGGCCAGGTCGAGGTGATCTCCAGCCTGGCGCGAACGGGCGAACCCGTGGCGCGGGACCTGCGCTGGGGCGTCTATGCGGTCTTCGAGGCGCCGGGGGACTACACGGCGCGCTGCTTTCGCGAATACGGCCTGATCACCGACGACAGCGGGCGCTTCAGCGCCACCTACAAGCCCTTCCACCTGATCGGGCTGGAGCTGGGTATCTCGGTGTTGAGCGTGATGCTGCGGGGCGAGGCCACGGGGGCGCCCCGGCTGTTTCGCGGCGACGTGGTGGCCGTCGCCAAGCGGGATCTGGCGCCGGGGGAGCGCTTGGACGGGGAGGGAGGCTATACGGTTTGGGGGCGCCTCATGCCGGCCGAGCAGAGCTTGGCCATGA
>JANQKX010000350.1 GCA_028280915.1 Kiloniellaceae bacterium | reverse complement strand
GACCGACCTGCGCTGGCGGGCGCCCCGGGGCGGGTTGGCGCTGCGCTTCGATGTCACCGAAATGGCGGGTTATGACATTTTTATTCTCGCGCGGGACGGGGCCGGAGCGGACTACGCGCCCGAGACCGTCGCCAAGGCCCGCGCCCTCTTCGACGACATGGATGGCGAAGCCGCGGCGCGGCTCGAAAACAACTTGATCGCGGGGTTGCCCGGCGGGGAGGGGCGCTACACCCGCGAAACCCTCCGCGCTGAGATCGCCACCTATGAGGGGCTCGGCCATGCCGAGGTGCAGGCCAACCTCATACGCTTTCTCGAACACGTGGTGCCGGTCGCCGAAGAACTTGGATTGAAGCTGACCCTTCATCCCGATGATCCGCCGTGGTCTCTTTTCGGTTTGCCCCGGGTGGTGTGCGGCCCCGAAGACCTGCGGACCATTTTTGCCGCCGTTCCCTCGCCGGCCAACGGGATGGTGCTCTGTACCGGGTCCTATGGCGCGCGCTCCGATTTCGATCCGGTTGCCGTCGTTCAGGAATTCGGGTCGCGCATTCACTTTGCCCATCTCAGGAACGTGCAGCGCGAACCCGATGGCAGCTTTTATGAATCCGATCACCTGGACGGTTCCATTGACATGGTGGCCGCGATCAAGGCGCTGCTCGCGGAAGAAGACCGCCGCCGACGCGTGGGGGAGGAACCCGCCCAGATCCCGATCCGACCGGACCACGGCCATCTATTGGCCGATGACATTCAAAAGGACCGTATTAATCCCGGCTATAGCTGCATAGGACGGCTCAAGGGCTTGGCGGAGCTTCGTGGCGTGGCCGCCGCGCTCACCCATGGCCAAGACTGGGCCGTCAAAGCCTGACATTCAACACATCAACTTGGCTCAAAACGTCAACTAGGGAGGAAACAATGTTAAATCGCAGAAACCTGATCGCAACTATCGTCATGGGCGGTCTTGCCACCCTGCCGGGGCTGGCATCGGCGGCCGATGGGCCGGAGGTCACGTGGAAGCTCTCTCATACACTTGATCCCCAATCGATCTATCACATTTCCGCCGAGGCTTTCAAAAAGGAGGTGGAGCAGAAAACCGGTGGAAAATTCACCGTGAACATTTTCCCTTCCGGCCAGCTGGGTTGGGAGCGGGAAGTGCTCGAGGCGATGCAGATCGGCACCGTCGAGGCGACCATTCCCTCGCTTGGCCCCTTCGCCAACTTCGTGCCGTCCTACAACGTCTTTAATCTGCCTTTCACCTTCCAGGGGCCGCAACATATGATGGCGGCCTACGAGCTTGCCGGTATGCAAAAGCTCAAGGATGCGGCCGCCGATAAAGGCTTCGTCGTCGCCAAGCATTTCCTGCCGACCTTCCGCTATCCCCTCAACTCCAAGCGCCCGATCACCCAGCCGTCCGATCTGGACGGCTTGAAGATGCGCACAATGGGCGTGCCGGCGCACATCGATACCTATACCGCGCTGGGCGCCAACGTGCAGTCAATGCCGTTCTCGGAGGTCTATGGCGCCCTGCAGCTTGGCGCGGTCGATGGTGTGGAGAACTATTACAACAATCTCTACACCATGAAGTTTCAGGAGCAGACCAAGTATATTTCCGACATCCCGATCCTGAACAACGCGGCTGCTTTTGTCTTTTCCAAATCCGCTTTCGATAAACTGACACCGGAATACCAGCAAATCGTCCTGGATGCGGCGGACAACGCGGGCAACCTGGGCAACGGTATTGCCCAGGATGAAGAAGCAAAAGCCCTTGAGGCGCTGCAAGGCGCCGGGATCGAAGTGACCCATGTAGAGGACCTCTCGCCCTTCATCCAGCTGACCGAGCCGGTCAGTCAGAAGTACCTGGCCGACATGGAGCCCTGGGTGGCGGAGCTGCGCGAAGAAATCATGGCGATTGCTCAAAAGACGAATTGAGACGGATAAGGGGCTGGTGCATCCTAACGGGTGTACCAGTCATCCTTTATCCTGAGACCTTGCCATGATCTTGCTGGAAAAGTTCCTCGATGCCCTTCAATGGGTCGCCGAAAGAATCATCATCCTGGCTTTCGCGGTGATGGTTCTGGCCATTCTCGCCACGGTGTTTACCCGCAACATCTCCATCTCCATCACCTGGTTCGAAGAGCTGGCGCGCTTTATGCAAATCTGGTTCGTGGGCCTCGGGTTTGCCGTGGCCTTGCGCGCCGGCATGCTCAGCGGGGCCGAGATCATGCTGCGGCTACTGCCCCGCCGCGTGGCCAAAATCGCCGTCAATACGGCGAAATTTTTGATTCTGGTGATTTCGGTCATGGTGCTCCTGTCGGGCTGGACCTTGTTGGCGCACATCACCGACTCGGGCCAGGTTTCGTCGAACCTGCAAATCCCCATGACATGGGTCTATCTCGGTTTATGGCTCGGCTTTGGCTTGACCGCGGTTTTTGTGGCCGGCTCCCTGGTGCTCGAGATCGGTGGGCGGAAGGACCTGCTGGCGCGCCGTTTCGCCTCGGCCGCGGCGCCGCTCTCGGCATCCGAAATGGACGCGCAAGCCGGGCAGATCCTGGCGGAAGTGTCATCGGGTGAAGTGGCATCGGGTAAGGCGCCTGTTCGGGAGGACAGGAAATGATCGCGGCGCTGGGCGTGGGTACCTTTGTGGTATTGTTGCTGATCGGCTTGCCGATCCTGTTCGTCATCGCCGCCGTTTGCCTGGTGTTTTTCGAAAGTAAGGGCATGCCCACCTTGATGATCATGCAGCGCATGTTCGTGGGCCTTGACCAGTTTGTTATCCTGGCCGTCCCCATGTTCATCCTGGCCGGCAAGCTGATGGAGACCGGGGGCACCTTACGGCGGCTTATCCATTTCGCGCTCACCTTGCTTGGTCATGTGCGCGGCGGACTGGCCCAGGTCAATGTTGCCGCCTCCATGTTTTTTTCCGGCATCACCGGCGCCGCCACCGCGGACGTCGCCGCCTTGGGTCCCTTGGAAATAAAGATGATGAAAAAGGGCGGATATCCGGCGGATTTCGCCACGGCCGTGACAATTTCATCATCCGTCATCGGACCGATCGTGCCGCCGTCCATTCCTTTGGTGATCTATGGCGTGGTCGCCTCCACATCGATCGGCGGACTGTTCCTGGCCGGGATCGTACCGGGGCTGATCATGGGCGGCGGCTTGATGCTGCTGATTTGGGCACTGACCTTTCGCTTCAAGGTGTCGCCGCAGCCGCGGCAGCCCTTAAGCGAGATGGCCCTGGCAGCCCGTGGCGCCATTGGTCCTCTGGGGCTGCCGCTGATTATCATCGTGGGCATCTATGGCGGCTTTTTCACGCCGACCGAAGCCGCCGCCGTCGCGTCGCTTTATGCCTTTGTCATCGGCATGTTCATTTACCGCGAGCTGAAATGGAAGCACCTGCCCAAGGTCCTGCTTGAAAGCGCGCTGATCACCGCCGCGTCCTTGTCGATCCTGGCCGTCTCCAACGTACTCTCCTGGGTGTTTTCGGTCGAACTTATTCCCAACAAGTTCGCGGCGTTTTTATTGTCCATCACCGACAATATTTACCTGCTGCTGTTTTTGATCAACGTGGGCCTGTTGTTGCTGGGCTGTGTGATGGAGACCCTGGCGGCGATCATTATCACCGTGCCGATTTTTCTGCCCATTATCACTCAGATGGGTATCGACCCGATCCATTTTGGCGTCGTGATCGCGATCAACCTGACCTTGGGGCTGCTGACGCCGCCGCTTGGTCTCAACCTCTATATTGCCAGCGCCATTTCAGGCGTGCGCGTGGAACGGCTGGCGCTTGTCAATCTGCCGTTCCTGGGCGTGCTGATATTCGTGCTTTTTGTTGTCACCTATATCCCTCAGCTGTCGCTTTTCCTGCCGAACCTGCTGATGGGCAACTAAGGGAAAAGGAAAATCATGCTTCCAATCGATGATCTTCGCGGCCTGCGCGTCTTGGTGACCGGGGCAAGCTCGGGAATCGGCGCCGCCGCCGCCCGTGCCCTGGCGGGTTGCGGCGCCCATGTGGCTCTTCATTACCGCCAAGGCGGCGCGTCGGCGCGGGACCTGGCCAGCGAAATCGCCCAGGGCGGCGGAACGGCGATTGCCGTGCCCGGCGACTTCCTGATCGCCCCAGGTCCGGGAGAGGCCGTCCGGGGCGCGGTTGAGGGGCTGGGTGGACTGGACTGCCTGATCAACAACGCGGGGGCGATCGAGCGCACGCCGGTGGCCGAGGCGGACGAGGCCACCGTGGATGCGGTCTTTGACCTCAATGTAAGGGCGGTTCTGCGCACGGTGCGGGCGGCGCGGCCCCATCTGACCCAGTCCGGCCGGGCGTCCATCATCAACCTGGGCTCCATCGCCGGTCGAAACGGCGGCGCGCCGGGCTCGGCGATCTACGCGGCGGCGAAAGCCTCGGTCCACTCCCTCACGCGCTCCATGGCCAAGGAGCTGGCCCAAGAAGGCATCCGGGTGAATGCGATCGCGCCCGGGGTGATCCGTACTCCTTTTCATGATCGGACCCCGCCGGAAGCCCTTGAAGCCATGCGCAAGACCATTCCCCTTGGCCGGCTTGGCCGACCCGAAGACTGCGCCTGGGCCTTTGTCTTTCTCGCCTCGCCCGTCATGTCCGGCTACATCACGGGACAGATCCTGGATATCAATGGCGGGCAGTTGATGCCATGAGCGGGGACTTTGAGACGGGCGTTTGGATCGGACGGGCCTGGCTTCCTGAGGTTTCCGGTCCCGCCGTGGTCACGCTGCACGACGGGCGCTTGATGGACATCACGGCCCGCGGGGCGGCAACGGTAAGCGCGGTGGCCGAGATGGAGAATCCCGCGGCTTATGTCCGTGAGGCCCCGGGGCGCGACCTTGGCGATATCGAGGGAATCCTGAATGAATCACCACGACCGGACCGTCTGCATCTTCTGGCACCCATCGATCTACAGGCCATCAAGGCCTGTGGCGTGACTTTTGCCCGTTCGGTGCTGGAGCGGGTGATCGAGGAGCGCGCCGGCGGGGATGCAAAACTCGCCGAAGCCGTTCGGGAGAAGGTCAAGTCGATCATCGGTGTGCGGCTGCAAGACCTGGTCCCCGGATCGGACGCGGCCATGCGCGTGAAGGCCGCCCTGATCGATGAGGGCTTTTGGAGCCAGTATCTCGAGGTCGGCATCGGCCCCGATGCCGAGGTTTTCACCAAAGCCCAGCCCATGTCCGCCGTGGGAACCGGCGCGCGGATCGGCATTCTTCCGGCGTCGCAATGGAACAATCCCGAGCCGGAGGTGGTGTTGCTGGTCAACAGCCGCGGAACGATTCTGGGCGCCACCTTGGGCAACGATGTCAACCTGAGGGACTTTGAAGGACGCTCGGCCCTGCTGCTGGGCAAGGCGAAGGATAACAACGCTTCCTGCGCCCTTGGCCCGATGATCCGTTTGTTCGATGATGGCTTTACCCTCGACGATGTCAGGGTCTGCCGGATCAGCCTGTGCGTTGAAGGCACGGATGGCTTCCGGTTGGAAGAACATTGTTCGATGGCCGAGATTAGCCGCGATCCGGCCGACCTTGTCGCTCAAACGATCGGCGTGCACCACGGCTATCCCGACGGGCTGGTGTTGTTCCTGGGTTCGCTCTTTGCCCCCATAGCCGACCGCCGGGAGCCGGGCCAGGGGTTTACCCATGAACTTGGGGACAGTGTGCGCATTTCGGCGCCCGGGCTTGGCGTGCTGGAAAACACGGTCGCCCTGACCGACGCCGTTCGGCCTTGGACCTTCGGTGTGGGATCGCTCATTCAAAATATTGCCGGGCGCGGATTGCTCTGAAGGGGCGGATACCCGTCCGACCGGATCGCTTCCGAACTAATCGTAATAGCCGGCCCGGACACAAGCACCGATGAAGTTGCAAATAAGTCGTTCGGCATGGACCATGGTGATCTTGCCGTGATCGAAACTCGGCGCGATCTCGACCAGGTCCATTCCCAGAACGCGCCCCTTGGCGGCCAAGCCATGGACCAGTTTTCGGATCTGCAGCCAGTTCAATCCACCCGGTGACTGGGCGATGACGGCCGGCATGATGGCCGGGTCCATGCCGTCGGCATCGATCGTCAGGTAATAGGGACCGCCGTCCGGTATGCGCTCGAGGACCGCATCCATGCCCATGTCGTGCATTTCATAGGCGGTGATGATGTCCGACCCATAGGCGCGCGCTTCCTCGATCTCCTCGGTGTGCAAGCTGCCGAATCCACGGATACCGACCTGCACGATCTTGTCGATCCAGGGCATCTCCGACGCGCGCCGGATCGGGCTGCGGAAGCCTTCCCGCACCCCGTTGGACTCGTCGCGCCAATCCATATGGGCGTCCACATGGACCAGCGTAATCTTCCTTTCGATCACGTCGAGGGCGCGCATGATCGGGATGGGGATGCCATGGTCACCACCGATGGTGATCAGCGTCGCCCCGGCCCCGAACACCTGTCTGGCGACGGCTTCGGCGCGCCGGTAATGGGCCTGATGGTCGGTCGGGTCCGCCGTGACGTTGCCGCAGTCCACGATAGAGATGTCACGGCCGTCCAAGAGTGTCCCGCCCAAGTCCCAATCGTGCCGCTCCCGGACCTGATAGGCCTGGTGAGAGGCGGCGCGCAGGGCATCCGGCGCGCGGCTTTGATCGTTGGCCATCTCCGCGGCCCCATAAGGCAGCCCGAAGGGGACACCAAGGACCGCGATATCAGCATTGAAGGAGCCCAGATCCAGTTGCAGCGGAAACTCCAGAAAAGTTGGCGTGTTTCCCCTGGGCGCCGCCGTCAGTTGAACAGTCACGTCTGATGCTCCTCTTTTTTCACAACAATCATCTATTGATGTTTGGACACACGGTCTTCGATCGTTTTCAGAATCCGGGTCAGAACGAAATTGATGGCCAGGTAGTAGGCGCCAGCCACAATGAAAATCTCGATGGTCCGATAGGTGGCCGAGATCATCTTGTGGGCGATGCCGGTGATTTCCAGAACGGTCACGGTGCTTGCCAAGGCGGTTGCCTTGATCATCATGACCAACTCGTTGCCATAACTGGGAAGGGCAATGCGCATGCCCACGGGAAAGAGAATGCGCCGGAAGCTCAGCCACCAGGACATGCCGCCCGCCTTGGCCGCCTCCATCTGGCCGACCGGCACGGCGGCAAGGGCGCCACGGAAGATCTCTCCGGAAAACGCGCCCGTATTGAGGGCCAGGGCGATGATCGAGCACCACATGGGCGATTGCAGCACTGGCCAGAGGAAGCTTTCACGGATCAGCGTGGATTGGCCCAGGCCGAAATAAATGAGGAAGAGTTGAACCAGCAGCGGCGTGCTGCGGAAAAGGTAGATGTAGCTCTTGGCGATAGGTCCCAGGATCGGCCGCTTGGTCAAGATCGATAGCGCCGAACAAATCGCGATGACGAACCCGAAGGCGATCGCGGCGGCGGCAAGCAGCAGGGTCACCGGCACGCCGGCGGCGATTCGCGGTATGGCTTCCCACATCAGCTCGAAGTCCATGGCCCGCTACCCCGTCGCGCTCGTGACGCCGCGGTTCGCCCAAATCTCGATCCGCTTGATGATCACCGTGGAAAAAAACGAGAGAATGGCGTAGATCGCCGCCGCAATGGCATAGAAATAAAGGAACTTGTAGGTCGAGCCCGCCGCGATGTTGGCCTGGCGGGTGAGCTCCACCAGCCCCGTCACCGACAGCAAGGCCGTCGATTTCAGATTGATGAGCCAGAGATTGCTGAGGCCCGGCAGGGCATAGCGCAGGGCCAGCGGGAAAACGATACGGGCAAAGAGATGGGGCCGTGTCATGCCGCAGGCCAAGCCCGCTTCGAGCAGCCCTTTGGGGATCGCAAGATAGCCGCCCCGGATCGACTCCGCCGCATAGGCGCCGGCGACGATGCCGATGGCGAACATGCCGACAATAAACGCCGGTACCTCGATATAGCCCGTGGACCCGAAAAAGCCGGCGACGGTCATCACGGCCAGGCTGCCGCCGAAAAAAACAGATAGATGACGAGAAGCTCCGGCACGCCTCGGAATACCGTCGTGTAGATATCGCCGACCAAATTCGCCGCCTTGTTCCGGACCAGCTTCAAGGCCGCGCCGAGGCAGCCGAAGACGAGGCCCACGGCGTAAGACGAGAGGCTGATGGCAATGGTCATCAAGGAGGCGACGAACAACTCGTCGCCCCAGCCGTCATCGCCCCAAATCAAAAGGTCCACGTCACTGCGCCGATTTGTCTTGAAAGTGGGCCAGGAATTCGCGGCAGCGGGCCGAGTCCGAATTGCCGAACACTTTTTCCGGCGGCCCGATCTCTTCGATCAGGCCGTTGTGCAGGAAGGCAACCACGTTTGAAACGCCGCGCGCGAACCGCATTTCGTGGGTGACGAGCAACATGGTGCGCCCTTCCTCGGCCAGCAAGCGTATCACCTGAAGAACTTCGTTCACCAGCTCCGGGTCCAGGGCCGAGGTCGGCTCGTCGAACAGCATGACCTTGGGATGCATGGCCAGCGCGCGGGCGATCGCGCAGCGTTGCTGCTGGCCGCCGGATAGCTGGCTTGGATACTGGTCACGCTTATCCAGGATGCCCACCTTGTCGAGAAACGCCGCCGCCTCGTCCAGGCATTCCGCCTTGGGTTTTTTGAGAACGTGATGCGGACACTCGATGACGTTCTGGATCACCGTCATGTGCGGCCACAGGTTAAAGCTTTGAAACACCATGCCCAGTGTCGCGCGAATGCGCTCGATCTGCCGCCGGCTGGCAATGGTCGAGCCGCCCCGGCCGTCCGGCTTCAGGCGGATTTCCTCGCCGCCGATCCGAACCCTGCCCGATGTGGGGATCTCCAGCATGTTGATGGAGCGCAGAAGGGTGCTCTTTCCCGATCCGCTGCTGCCGATCAAGGAAACAACGTCCCCTTCATGGGCCTCAAGGGAAATCCCCTTCAGCACCTCGAGGCCCCCGAAAGACTTGTGAAGATCGAGGACCTCGAGTGCTGGCTGAGGGTTTTGGGCAAGTGTCAAGGTTTCAATCTCATCACTTCTTCGGTGCGGAGTCCGAGCCCAGCCATTGGATCGCCAGTTTGGAAAGCGTACCGTCGGCGACCATGGTCTCCAGCGCGGCATCGACTTTCGCCTTGAGCTCCGGCCGGCCTTTTTTGATCGGCGCGCCAATCTCGCCGCCGAGAATTCCGCCGCCGAACTTCGGCCCGATGGCCACAATATCGACCTCTTCCTTACCGGCCAGCTTGTTCCAATAGCTGTCGCCGCCCATGCCAAGGTTCAGGCGCTCGGCCTGCATGTCAAGGTCACGGGATTCCAGCTTTTCATACTCGCGCAGGTCCAGATCCCCAAAGTACTGCTCGATGAAGGGGATCGTGTTGGCCCCCGATTGAATGCCGACGGACTTTTCCGAAAAGACCTGTTGAAGGCTGTCGATCTCCGCTTGCGCCGCGTCATTCATATCGTCGAGGTTCACCAGCTCCACGGATGCTTCATAGCCGGCAAGATCGGACCCCTCCTTGGCGGCGAAGCTGACCAGGCTGATGGCATAACTACGGGTGAAATCCATGGATTTCATCCGGTCGGGCGTGACGCTGACACCGGCCATGATCAGGTCGAACTTGCCCAGATCGAGCGCCGGAAAAATCCCGTTCCAATCGGTGACGATCCATTCGCAGTCGACCTCCATGCGGGCGCAGATTTCGTTACCCACATCGATATCGAAGCCAATGAGCTCACCCGCCGAGTTGGTAAAGGTCCACGGTTCGGCGCCGCCGTCCGTGCCGATTTTCAAGGTGTCCGCCAAGGGCGCGCCGGCCGCGCCGATGGCCAATCCGAATGAAAGGACGACGGTCGTCGTAAACTTCTTCATTGCGGTGTGCATGTCTCGATTCTCCCTGACTACCACCCAAAATGCCTCGCCGGAGCCACCTGCATCCTAAATGCACGACAGCCCCCCTGGACTCATTTTCGCCTGACCTTTCACGAAGGCCGGCAATCGGCGCAGCGAGCAAGCCTCCGGTGGTCGGAATTGGGCTGCGGTACGCCTGACAGCATAATTTCACAAAATGAATAATTTGGTCAACCATTTTGTCGACCAAATTAACTAAATGGACTGAACGATGTCCTGGAGAACGCGGTCCAGCACCGCGCGGACCGCCATGATGTCATCTTCCGTGGCGATCAAGGGGAACGACAGCGTCACGTTGGTGCCGCGGGCCGGATAGTTCAGAATGACGCCCTGTTCCATGCAGCGGTAAAACAGGCTGCTGGCGACGGTCTCGTTGTCGACCCGCCCCGCGGGCTGGGTTGCGATATCAAAGCTCAGCATCAATCCCTGGCCGCGAAGGGGCGCCGGAATCACTTGCGTATAACCTTGACGGACCCTCTCCAGCGCCTCCAGGGCGAACTGTCCCTGCACCCGCGCGCGTTCGACAAGATTGTCTTTCGTGATGATATTCAAGGTTTCCAGCGCCGCGCGGGCCATGAGTGGATTCTTCTCATGGGTAAAATAGCCAAGGTTCAACTCGGGAGAGGAATCCAGCCGGCCATCGACGATCACGGCCGCGGCGGGCAGGGCGCCACCGCCCAGTGCCTTGCCCAGCACCGTCATATCCGGGCGGGTGCCGAAGAGGGTGTTGTTGAAGAGAGCGCCCATCTTGCCCAGGCCGGTGGGGACTTCATCGAACACCAACAGCGTGCCGTGACGGTCACACAAGGCCCGCACGGCCGGCCAATACCAATCCGGCGGGCGATGACAGTCATTGGCCATGGGCTCGGCCAGAACACAGGCGATATCCGACTGGGCGGAGAAGAATTCCTCCAATACTTTGAAGGAGTTAGCCGCGGCCGTTTCCACGTCCGCACCGTTTTTTTCACTGGGGCGGAAAGACGGTACATAGAGGGCCCCAGGCAATAAGGGACCCAGTCTCGGCGAGCGATGCAGCGACGCACCGGTCAGGCTGACGGCCCCGAAACTACGTCCGTGGTAACTATCGTCGAAAGTGACCGATTTATAACGCCCGGTGTGCACCCGCGCGATCGCCAGCGCCAGCTCGTTCGCCGCCGCGCCCCCCGGCACCATGAAGACCCGCCCGTCATTTCCCGGCCAAAGGGAAGATAGTGTCTTGGCAAGCTCGGCAAAAACGTCGTTGGTAAAGCCGCGATTGTTGTGGGACAGTGTCGCCAGCTGATCGGTCAAGGCCGCGACAAGGGCCGGGTGCTGATATCCGATATGGTGACAATTGTTGCCGTGGAGGTCGATGTACCGGCGCCCCGCGTGATCTTCCACCCTCAGGCCTTCTGCGCTCTTGATGGCCAACAAGGCCGGCCGGCAATTGGCTTGGCGTGTGGTGTGGGCGGTGTCGTCCTCTAGGATGTGCCGGCCGTCCTGGCCTGTCCATCCATAGGCCCAGGCCTCGCGGTCTTCGGGGCTGTTGGACCGCAGTTGCAATCTTGATGCTTCCGGCATGGGGATGAATCCTGGGCTTTCAATTGAACCAACTTTGAGAGTATGATCTTTCGTCGACCATATTGTCGACCAAATTATGGCATTTTCACCGTGAAACAGTGACAATACTTTCTATTTCGTGGAGATTGGCGACGGCCGCAAGCCGTCAAATTCCGCTTCAGATCTTTGGCCGTTTTCGGCAAGTTTAGGGAGTTCACCCAGGTATGCACAACCGCCCCACATCGTCAGGACAAGAAACTAAGAACGTCGCCCGGGTGGTCGGCATCCTGCGGGAGCGCATCGCGTCCAACGAACTGCCGCAGGGAGCAAAACTGCGCGAGCGCCAGTTGGCCGATGAATTCGGCGTATCACGCCAGGTCGTCCGCGACGCCTTCGTGGTGCTGGAGCTGAAGCGCCTGGTCACGCGAATCGAACGGCGCGGGGCCTTCGTTGCCAAGTATGACTTCCAGGACGTCATGGATTTGTTCGATATCCGCGAGCCTCTCACGACCCTGACCTATCAACTGGCGGCCCGCCGGGCGCCCGAAGGCGCCTGGGACGAAATCGCGGAAACCTTCGGGGCGCAGATGGATGCGGTCATCGCCGCGAAGGACGTGAGAACCTATACCGACGCCATCTCCCGCCTTGACGAAATGGCGTCGAAGTACGCCAAGAACCATTTCCTCGACCCGATCTTGGAACCCGTGATCGATCTGACCCAGGTCTTGAGCCGGCGCATGATGTTCCTGCCCAAACGTATGGAGATTGGTCTTTCATTGAACCGCCGCATATTGGATGCCCTGCGCGCCCGCGACGAAGACGCGGTCCGCGAAGTGTTCAGCGAAATGATGGTCGTGTCGCGAGACTACCTGACAAAGTACCGCGAACTGCTGTTCTAGGCTGCTGGCGACCAAGCGGCCATCCGCCGAAGCCTTCGTCCAACCGGCGCCTTCGGGGGAGGCGGTGTATTTGCAGGATTTTTTTGCAAATGAGAGGCATTGTCAAACGGAGGCGATCTGTTAGTCTCCCAGACGAACACTATCGCCCTCTTTTAAGCTTCATTTGGTGTCGCTCGTGATGGCACAGTCCGAGATTTTTCATAAGGCGGGCGACCGTCGCGGTTTGGTTCTGGCTTGTTTGGCGGCGGTTGCCTTTTGGATCTACGCCCTGCCGGCCTTGTCATCCGTGCAGACCTCATACACAGAGACCTCGTTCGAAAAAGCCCCCTACAAACAAACCTCGCAACAGCCAGCTGCCTCGACGTCCCGCGTGCTTTCCATCGGGGGCTCGGTCACCGAGATCGTTTATGCGCTGGGTCAAGAGCACCGGCTGGTCGCCCGGGACAGCACCTCGACCTATCCGGCGGCGGCGGAGGATCTGCCGGACGTGGGCTACATGCGCGCCTTGTCGGCCGAAGCCATGCTGTCGGTGGAACCGGAGCTGATCCTGTCGGAGCAAGGTGCCGGGCCGCGCGAGACAATAGATTTGCTTCAGGCGGCGCGCATCCCCTTCGTGACCATCCCGGATGACTACTCCGCGGCGGGTGTGGTGGCCAAGATACGGGCGGTCGGCGACGCGCTCGGCGTGCCCGATGAGGCCGAGAAGCTTGCCCGGGATGTAGACGCCCAACTTAATGAGATCACGGCGCGTGCGAATTCACGGGCCGGGGCCGACGCGCCGAAACGGGTTTTGTTCATCTTGTCGACCCAGTCAGGGCGCCTCATGGCCTCGGGGACCGGCACGGCGGCGGACGGGATCATTTCCCTGGCCGGCGGGGTGAACGCGGTGACCGAGTTTGCGGGCTATAAGCAGCTAACGGACGAGGCGGTCTCGGCGGCGGCGCCCGACGTGATCCTCATGATGGATCGTGGCGGTAACCACGGCATGGACGACGACGCGCTTTTTGCCATGCCGGCCCTGGCGACCACGCCGGCGGCGCAAAACCGCTCGGTGGTGCGGATGGACGGATTGTATCTGCTCGGGTTTGGGCCTCGGACAGCGCAGGAGGAAGACCCAGTAGTCCAAGATACAATTCAGCGAACGAGGCAGCGGCAGGTGCGAGGCGCTTTTGCTCTAACCCCTCAAGGGTTA
>JANQKX010000334.1 GCA_028280915.1 Kiloniellaceae bacterium | reverse complement strand
CCTGGAAATGGCGTTGGATCACATCGTCGCCGATCAGGATTTGACCGGCGGCCGGCGGCCCTTCGTCTTGGGGTACTGCATGGGCGGACTCCTGGCGCTGGGCTTGGCGCAGCGGCGAGAGAAGGACTTGGCGGGCGCGGTTTTCATGGCCACGCCCTGGGATTTTCACGCCGATGAGCCGGAAAAGAGCTTGCTGGTCGCCTCCACCCTGCCCCCAATGGCCACCTTTTTGGAAATGATGGGGGAACTGCCCGTGGATGGGATCCAGGCTCTCTTCGCCCTGCTCGACCCTCTCTTGGTGCTGCGAAAGTTCTTGGCCTTTGGCCATCTCAATCAAAAAAGTCAAAAGGCCCGGGATTTTGTCGCCCTGGAAGATTGGCTCAATGATGGGGTACCCCTGACCTTACCGGTGGCGCGGGAGTGCATCGGCCGTTGGTATGGGGAAAACAGCACGGCGCGAGGAAGCTGGCGCCTGGCCGGCCGACCGGTGGTGCCCCAGAGTCTCACCTTGCCGGGCCTGTGCATCATTCCGTCCCAGGACCGCATCGTACCGCCCGCCTCGGCCCAGGCCCTGGCCGCAGCTCTGCCCAACGGAAAGAGCATGACACCGGCAACGGGCCATATCGGAATGGTCGCCAGCAAAAGAGCCGTCAAGACGGTTTGGGAGCCCCTCGGCAAATGGCTTTCCGACCATATGGTCTAAAAGAGCAATGATCGCCCAAAAAAGCGAATGCCGATCCACCAAACCTTGCTTTAAACGGCGAGCGATGGCTATATCTCGCCAGGATGTGCCGGTAGGTGGATCGACAGCGTGGGGACAAAAAATGTGTCAGCCGCGCCCGTGTGTCAATCAGCGCCGATAGGCCGAAATTAGGGAGAATTCCATCATGACTGACGTTGTCATCGCAGGTGCGGTCCGCACCCCCGTGGGTGCTTTTTCTGGTGGCCTGTCGAGCGTGCCCGCCTCGTATCTGGGCTCCGCCGCCATTGTCGAATCCCTCAAGCGCGCCGGTGTGGAAGCCGGTGAGGTCGACGAAGTGATCCTGGGCCAGATCCTGACCGCGGGCGCCGGACAAAACCCCGCCCGCCAAGCCGCCATCGGCGCCGACATCCCCGTCGAAAAAACCGCCTACCAGATCAATCAGCTCTGCGGCTCGGGCCTGCGTACCGTGGCGCTGGGCTCCCAAGCCATTCAGGCCGGCGACAGCAAGATCGTCGTGGCCGGCGGCCAGGAAAGCATGAGCCAGGCCCCCCACGTGGCGCACCTGCGCAACGGGACCAAAATGGGCGATGTGAAATTCATCGATTCCATGATCAAGGATGGTTTGTGGGACGCCTTCAACGGCTATCACATGGGCAACACCGCCGAGAACGTGGCCCGCAAGTGGCAGCTGACCCGCGAAGAGCAGGATACCTTCGCGGTGGCCTCGCAAAACAAGGCGGAGGCAGCACAGAACGCCGGTGTGTTCAAGGATGAGATCGTGCCCGTGACCATCAAGACCCGCAAGGGCGAAACGGTGATCGACACCGACGAGCATCCCAAACACGGCACCACCATGGAAAGCGTCGGTAAGCTGCGCGCGGCCTTCGACAAGGAAGGCACCGTGACCGCCGGCAA
>JANQKX010000319.1 GCA_028280915.1 Kiloniellaceae bacterium | reverse complement strand
GCACCATCAAGGCCGCAATCGAGACCGCGGCCGGCGACGAGATAATGGAGGCCACCAGAAGGTTGGCCGCGGCGTCGGGCAAGACAGGTGTCAGGATGGTGGCGTAAAGCACGAACATGTTGCCGGCGATGGTGGCCAGTCCCACGGTCATGACCAAAAACAGGCCGGCTCGGCTCATCTCCCGCAGATAGGGGCGGATGAGCAAAGGGGCCTCGATCATGCCGATAAAGATGTTGGCCGCCGAGGCAAAGCTCACGGCCCCACCGAGCCCGAGGGATTTGCGCAGCGCCCAGGCAAAGGCCCGCACCACCGCCGGCAGAATACGCCAATAGAACAGCAAAGCGCTCAGCGCGCTGACCACCAGGATCAGGGGCAGGCCCTGGAAGGCCAAAATGAAGGTGTTTTCCGGGTGGACGGTTTGGAAGGGGGGCTTGCCGCCGCCCAAAAAGCCGAATACCAGGCTCGTCCCCTGAAGTGTGGCGTCCTGCAAGGCCATGACAACTTGATTGATGCTTTGCAGGGCTTGGGTAATCGGGCTGATCCGCAGCAATACGGCAGCCAAGACCAGTTGGAGCACAAGGCCAATGATGACCAGCCGCCACGGCACCTTGGCGCGGTTTTCACTGATGGCCCAGGCCAGGCCCAAAAGGGCGCAGATGCCGAAAATTCCTTGATAGGCCATGGTTCAGGGATAGGCCATGGTTCAGGGCGTGCCGGGCGGTTGCCGGGATGCGTCTTGATGCTGGCGCGCCGTCCTCAAAACCAGTCCATTTCGATCATCAAGGCCAGTTCGCCGTCGATTTCCGAAAGGCGCTTGGCGCCCCGGCGCGGCAAGGGGTGGCCTTTTTGCCGGATAAAGGCGATCAGCACTTCGATGAACTCGCTTTCTTCCAAGCGGACCACCGAACGCCCGTCCAAGGCCGGGTTCAGCAGGGTCACCACACAGCGCGGCGCCGGCGCGAAACTGACGATAATGGAGTCGATGTTGGACCTGTCGGCGATCCGACAAAGATGGTCGACGACGGCTTCATCGACCTCGCTCTTGCTGAGGATAATGCTGCGGTATTCGCGTCCCATGGGGCCAATCGTTTACCAACTGTCTGATTCGATAGCCGTCATTCTAACCAGGTGGACCAGTCGAGCAATCGCAAAACCCGATCCGACAGATGTAAAACGGCAGTTGGATTGTCTATCGGCCGGAAGGAAGCCCGGACCCGAAAAGGCGAAAGCACCCCGGCCATTGCCCCAGGGCCAGGGTGCCACGCACAGCTGTCCCCCAAGCCAGGCGAAAGGCAATCGTTCTTTCCGCCCGAAGATAGGAGAGCTCGACTTGGGAAACAGTTTGTAACCTGCCCCGGCTAGATTATCTCCGGGGGGCGGTGGTCAGGTGACGTCGACCCAGATATCACGTTGGGTCTATTTCGCGGGGATATCCTCTCGTGGCGGCTTTTGGGCCGGGATACCCATGATATGCAAGGCTGTGCGGGACCCCGCGGCTCATTCCCCAAGACGATCCGCTTCGGGTCCCACTATCAAGCCTCGGCTTTTACCCTCATTCGACAGAGGCGGGGGCCGTATACACCCGGCCGTGGTTGGTCGCAAAGAATGCCCGTTCTTCTTGCGCCATGCGCAGGGCGTGGAGTTCCCGACCAAAGGTTTCCACGAGTGATTCTTTCCAAGAGGAGATAGCGCTTTTTTCTTTTTGTGCAAAGGAGATCATAGCTTGCCCGTCGCTAGTGGCGCTCCGCGAATTTGCCCGAAACCTTATTGGTTTTTCGCGAAACGTCAGGTGTTGAAATGTGGAAAATTCATGGCGCAAATATGACGCCAAAGGTTTTAAAAAATTATTAAAGGGCACACCTTTTGGAAATAATTATAACCGCAATGTTAATTGATTAAAGTAAAAATACTTGGATAATTTAACTTAAACAAATAGATAATTTGATTTAAATTCCGAATATTAAAAAATGAATATAAAACAGGAAATTCAAAGACTTGAGTCAAGCGCCGCAACTATCAACAACCGTTTCAATCCTGATTCAGTTTTGGTTTGTTGGGCCTCGACAGGATCGAGCCCGGTCAAAAGCCGGGCCCGCCGGAAACACCGCTTTCTTAAGAATTTCATTTTTTGTCGAAGCTTTCGGCGGTCCTGTCGCGGATGGTTGTTGGACTCGCCATAGCGTGACGCTGTGCCGTATCGATGTGGCAAATCCCATACGGGCCCCCGTGCAGGACCCCATGCCGGACGGGGCAAGTTATTAAAAAATTAGCTTCTGTTAACAAGAAGAAAAGAAATTGGGAATATTTAGAGGATAAGTCAAAAATCGAGTACAAAATAAGTATTAAGACAAAATTTGGGCAAATCCAATTTTTTATTCTTAAAGGTATGTTAAGCGGCATTTTCTAAAATAGCCATGAAATCGGGGCGAGAGGCGCGCGTGCGAGCCGGCTCGTACACTGTTTGTGAGTATCGGGACTTATGACGGGTTTGAAAAAATGAAGAACTACTCTGGATTTTTCAGCAATCGGACCGCGGTTTTGATCGCTTTGTTGACGGCGACGGGGTGTTCGACTTCGGCGCCGACCAATCAATCCATGAACGTGCACGGCGACGAGACGGATGACGAGACCCGGAGCCGGGTCGACCGGCTGTCGGCCTACTGTGAAAAATTCTCCGAGAAAGGCGAACTGGTCCTGGCCCAGGGGATGTGTTCGCGGGCTCACGAACTGGACCCGACCAATCCGCTGCCCTTGATGCTGCTGGCCGATACCTTCATCCGCGCCGACAAGCCCGAAGCCGCCGCCGAGGCTTACAAGATCTTGCTCGCCAGTCATCCCAACGATTCTGAGGTGCACTATCGCCTGGGCAAGACCTATATGGAGTTGGATAACGACAAGGCGGCCATGGCCTCCTTCAACAAGGCGCTGCTGCACGATCCGCAAGACCCGCGCAGCCACAATGCCGTGGCCATCCTGCTGGACCAGCAAGGGGACCACCTGAGCGCCCAGGATCATTATCGCGCGGCGCTGGCGCTGGATTCCGAAAACATCTCCTACAAGAACAACCTGGGTCTCTCCCTGGCGCTCAGCGGCCAGCGGGAAGCGGCGATCGAGGTCTTGAACGAGGTGATCGCCGATCCCAATGCCCGGGATGTGAGCCACAACAACCTGGCCTTGGCGATTGAGAGCCTGCCGGCCGATAGCGATGTGGCGACCGCGGGCGGGGCTGCCGGCCAAAGCAGTGAAATCTCCCACCAAAGCGATGGCGATGTGGTCGCGGCCAGCCAAACGTCCTCGGACTGGAATGGCGAGATCCTAGCCGCCGAGGTCGCAGCGGCGCCCGTGCCGAAATCCAAACCGGAGATCGCGACCGCGCCTTCCTTGATTGAGGAAAGCAACACGGCCCAGCCAGCTGCGGAAACCACCGCGATCGAGCCTGTATCTGCGATCGAGCCTGTATCGGTGTCCAAAACCGAAATGCCGGAAATGCCGGAGCCTGTTCTCATGGCAAAGGCCCAGGATCACGAAACGGTCGTCGAAACGCAGAATGAGCCGGCCCAGATTGAAGAGCCTGCCCAAACACCGACCACTCAGGCCACTTTGACACCAGTTTCGGCCGCCGAGCAAAAGGCACAGATCAGCCGGGGCTTGGCCGCCTATCGCGCCGGTGATTTCGCCGGCGCCTATGCCGCCTGGAAGCCTTTGGCGGAGCAGGGCAACCAACGGGCGCAGTTTTACGTGGGCGGCCTCTATCTGGATGGGCACGGTGTTGCCAAGGATGAAGGGCAGGGGGTCTATTGGCTGAACCAATCGGCCGATGCCGGCTACTTCCGGGCCGTGGATTTGCTTGCCAGCATGGGAAATCCCCAGGCGGACCAGCCCGGCGCCGACCCGATTGAAGATACGGCGATCGCCGCTGCCGAACCGGCGCCCGAAACGCAGGTTCAAATCAGCCAAGAGGTTCAAGTAACCCAAGAGATCACGGCGCCCAGCACCACGGTCGAAGAGACCGCTGCCATGGCCAAAGAAAGCACCACGGCGCACAGCGCGCCTACGACGACAAGCCAGGTGGCCGCTGAAACGGAGACGCAGGCCATGGAACCGGCCGCGCCGCCGGCGCAACAGCTTGCCGGCGCCGAGCCGGCACCGGCCGCCAAATCGGTGAGCGACCAATTGGCGCTGGGCCTGAAGGCCTATCGCGACGGAGACTATGCCCGGGCTTACGAGATCTGGCAGCCCTTGGCCCACGAAGGCAACGGCCGGGCCCAGTTTTACCTGGGCGGGCTCCACATGGACGGCCACGGAGCGGATAAGGACTTCGACCTGGCCCACCACTGGCTGACCAAATCCCAGGGCAACGGCTACAAGCTCGCCGATCATTTGCTCGTGCAGTTGGAAAGCCAGATGATGGTGCAAGAGGCCCTGGCCCGGGAAACTGTTGAATTGGAGCAGGTTGAGACCACCGCGATGGCCAGCACCACCACGAATCGGTCCGCCGAGGAGGGCATCGCCGCCACCCGAGAACAAGTTGTGGCCCAAGAAAAGGTCATTGGCCCAAAACAGATGGTCCAAGAGCAGATGGCCCAAGAGCAGATCGTGGCCCAGGAACCCGTCGCGCAAGAGGCCGAGCCCTCCATGACGGTGCAGGAGCAGATCGCGAAGGTCCAATCCGAGTTGGAAACGCCCCAGGAAGACCAAGCGAGCTGGGCGGCGGCCCAGGCCGCGGCAGCCCAACCGGCGACTTCCGAAGCGGCGGCTCCCGAGGCAACCGTGACCGCCGACCATACCGCCGCAGCGCAAAAGTCGAGCCCATCCGTCGGGGCGGGCACGGTCATCGCCGATCAGCTGCAAGCGGGACTGGATTCTTACCGGACCGGAGAATACGAAGCCGCCTACAAGGCCTGGCTGCCTCTGGCGGAAAGCGGCGTGCGGCGGGCTCAGTTTTACATCGGCGGCCTCTATCTGGATGGGCACGGCGTGCCCAAGGACCTGGTGCAGGCTTACCAGTGGCTGAAACGCTCCGACGAGGCCGGGTACCCCCTATCGGCGGCCCTGCTGAACGAAACCGAGACCCTGATGAGCGCCGATCAAAAATCCATGGTTCAAGCGTTCAACTAAGGCGCGGCCGGCAATTAAGGCGAGACTTGACACGGCGCTGCCGTCTTGATGCCGGCTGGGGATGGACAAATCCGGTCTGATCCTCATGATGGGCCGAGTTCAATCGTCCTAGGCCGCGTCATGTCTCCCCACGTCCCTTTAGCGCCCATCACCCTGATCCTGGGCGGCGCCCGGTCGGGCAAGTCGGCCTTGGCCGAGCGCTTGGCGGAAAGCCAGCCCGGACCCTGTGTCTATGTGGCTACGGCCGAGGCCTGGGATGAAGAAATGACCGAACGCATCGCCCAGCACCAAGCCCGGCGGGGGAACCGCTGGCACACCCACGAGGCGCCCCGGGATCTTGTGGCCTGTCTTCAAAGGCTTTCCGATGGCGGGCCGGAGCGGCCCGGCGTCATTCTGGTGGACTGCCTGACCCTTTGGCTCACCAACATCATGCTGGCCGAGCGCGCCATCGGCACGGAGATCCAGGCCCTAACGGCCTGCCTGCCGGATTTGCGGGTCCCGGTCATCCTGGTCAGCAACGAGGTGGGCTTGGGGATCGTGCCGGAAAACGCCCTGGCCCGGCGCTTTCGCGATCACGCGGGCCGGCTCAATCAAGCGACGGCGGCGGTGGCCCACTCGGTAATCTTCGTGGCGGCGGGCCTGCCCCTGGTGCTGAAGGGAGAGGCAAAGGCTCTCCCTTAAAAGCCGTCGCGGTCAGCCTTCTTTTTGATCCTTTTCCCTTTGCATCGCCTTTTCGATCATGCGGCAGGCCTCGTCGGATTCGGCCCAGCGGATGATCTTGACCCATTTGTTGGGCTCCAGATCCTTATAGTGGCCGAAGAAGTGGCTGATCTGCTCCAGCAAAATGGCCGGCAGCCCCCGGTAGGATGTCACGTCGCGATAATAGGGATGGAGCTTGTCCACCGGCACGGCGATGATTTTATCGTCCGGGCCGGCTTCGTCTTCCATGATCAGGGCGCCGATGGGGCGCACCCGGATGACCGACCCGGGCATCAGGGGATTCCGGGCCGCCACCATCACGTCGGTGGCGTCCCCATCCTCGGCCAGGGTGTGGGGAATGAAGCCATAGTTCATGGGATAGTGCATGGCCGTGTGCAAAAAGCGGTCGACGAAAATGGCGCCCGATTCCTTGTCCAGCTCATATTTGACCGGCTCGCCGCCCAGCGGCACCTCGATCACCACGTTCACGTCCCAAGGCGGGTTAAAGCCCACTGGGATTTTGTTGATCTCCACGGCTGCCTCCAATCATTTGCGAGATGGGTAAAAGCAAGATGGGTAAAAGAAGGTCGATTCGCGCCATAAAACGCCGAGTTGGCCAAGTTTTCAAGCGCGCAATCGCAAAAACAGGGCCTAAGGCGCGACCATGAAAGAAATTCCTTTCGATTTTGCCAAAAGGGCAAAATCCCTTATGGTATAAGCGATTTTTCCATTTCAATCGTTCAGTCGCCAAGCAAAAGGGAAGCTTTTTCAGGCAACCGCGGCCACCCGGGAATATTCAATGCTTGGGCTTGCCCTCATTTTTTCTTATAAGCTTTTCCATTAGGGGGCTCTTTTATTTCTCGGCGGTAAAAGTGAAATCAGGCGAAATTGCTGGTTGGGCGAGGTGGTTGCCTTCTCGAAAGGCACAAGGGGGAATTTGGTCACCATTGCGGATGAGCGCGACGCTGGTAGCATCCATCACCGCCATCCATCCGATCCCGGCCTTGGGTGCAGATTTTTTCGCCCAAGCCAGGCTGCTGGGAACGGTGACTCTCTGGGGAGGGATCGTCTTCCTCGTTCTCTTCATGACTTGTCTCACGTTTTGTTTACTGTGGCACAAGGAACGGCGGCTCAGGCGATGGACACAGCGCCGCAACGACGATGCCCGTCAGGCCCTTGAGTCCGTGCCCTGCGGTGTGGCTCTGATTGACAGCGACGGAGCACTGACCCTGCGCAACCGGCCGTTTTCCCTTCTTGGCCCGGAGGTGGCCAAGGAACTTTTCGGTCCTCGCATGCGCGGGACGCCGCGTCTGCGCGAAGGGGGAACCACGCAGCGGGTCGTGAGCCGGGAAGGAGAGTCTTTCGATATCAGCATGCGCCGCATCCCGGGCAGCGGCGCCTTTCTGATCGCCAATCCCGTCGCGGAGCCAAATGCACCCAAGGACACCGATGATAGTTTAAGCGATGATGGTTTAAGCAAGGCGCTGGATCGGTACAAGGATCTGCTCAAAACTGTCCTGGACGGCAGTGCCCGGGGTATGGCGCTCTTCGACAAGGACCGCAACATCATCGCCAGCAATGACCGTTTGTTCGAGCTGTACGATTTACCCAAGCCGGAAGACGCTTCCAGCATCACTTTGGATTCCCTGATTGATGATTGCCTGGACAAAGGGACCGTTCTGTTCGGCGCCAAGGAGGATTTTCGCAAGGGACGCCGGGCCCTGGCCGGCTCCGCGCGGGAGGAAGTCGCTCAAGATTATCTGTCCGATGGACGGGTCATCATGGTGCGCCATCGCCCCCTGCCCGATGGCGGGTCCTTGATGATTTTCGAAGACGCGACGGGCGGCTATGCCTCCCAGCGGCAACTGGACGACGCCCAGAAAGAAGCGGATCAGGCGCACCGGGCCAAGACGGATTTCTTTGCCAACGTGACCCACGAATTGCGCACGCCCCTCAACGCCATTATCGGGTTTTCCGAGATCATCAAGGACGAGCTCTTCGGTGAAGTGGGGAACGGCCGTTACCGGCAATACGCCGACGATATTCACGAAAGCGGCTCGCGCCTGCTGCAGTTGATCAACGATATTCTGGACTTGTCACAGATCGAGGCCGGCCGCTTCGAACTGCAGGAAGAAACCGTCGCGGTCCCGGTGGTTTTCGATTCGGTTTTGCGGTCGGTGCGCGACAAGGCCCAAGCCCGCGCGGTCAGGCTGCGTTTGGATATCGCACCGGGCCTGCCGGATTTGCGCGCCGATCCCCGCTCTTTGCGCCAGATTTTGCTGAACCTGCTCTCCGATGCCGTCCGTTTCACCGAGGCCGAGGCCGAGGTGGTGGTGCGCCTCACCGCCACTCAAGAGGGGTGTTTCAACGTCACGGTCAAAAGCGGGACAAACCACCTCTCCGAAACAGAGTTCGCCAGCGCCATGGAACCTTTCGGAACCGGGGATAGCGCTTGGAAGGGGCGGGACCGGCAAGCGGGCCTGGGCCTGCCGTTAACCCGTCATTTGGTGGAACTGCATGGCGGGACACTGAGCCTTGATCCGGATTGCGGGGATGGCAGCGCCCTTTGCATCACCTTTCCCGCCGACCGAAGTGTGTACCGCGCCGGGCAACAAGAACGGAGCGGTCCGGCCGCCTTGCCGACGGATTTCGAGCCGGCCCCGGCGGACCGTGATCCGACTGAACAGCGGGCGCTGAACTAGGGCGCTGAAGCAAGGCACCTAAGCCAGGCACTGGGACTCTTAATTCCTGGTCATTTCCAAGCCACGAAGCCTAAACTTGCCGAAATCCCAGCGTGTCTCCGGCTGCGGGATCGTGACGGCTACCCGACGGATTTTGCCCCCATGGTCATTCCAGATCGAAAGCAGAAATAAACATGACAGACAATGCCGGCATCCATGTGATCGAAACCCTGTGGATCGATATGCCCGATGGGGCGCGCTTGGCGGCGCGTCTTTGGTTGCCGCCCCAGGCCAAGGCCGCTCCCGTGCCGGCGATTTTGGAATACATCCCCTATCGCCGCCGGGACGGCACCCGGGCACGGGATGAAAGCATGCATCCGCATTTTGCCGCCGCCGGCTACGCGGCCATCCGGGTGGACATGCGGGGCAGCGGCGACAGTGACGGGCTGATGGATGACGAATATTCCCATCAAGAGATCCAAGACGGCGCGGCTGTGGTGCAGTGGATCGCCGCCCAGAATTGGTGCGACGGCAAGGTGGGCATGTTCGGCAAGAGCTGGGGTGCCTACACCTCGTTCCAAGTCGCCGCCTTGCAACCGCCCGCGCTCAAGGCCATCGCGCCGGTCATGGGGACCGACGACCGCTGGCTGGAAGATATTCATTTTTACGGCGGCGTGCTGGCCAACGATAACTTTTGGTGGGGTTCCATCATGCAGCTTTTCAACGCCGCTCCGCCCGATCCGGATATCGTCGGTTGGGACCATTGGCAGGCCAGATGGAAGGAACGCTTGGACGCCATGGTCTTCTGGCCGGCGCTTTGGCTCGAACATCAAACCCATGACGAGATGTGGCGCCGGGGCTCCATTTCGGAAAACTATGAGAATGTGCGGATTCCGGTCTATTTCTTCGGCGGCTGGGCCGATGCGTTCCGGGACACCCCCTTTCGGATCGCCGAGAATCTCAGCGGGCCGGTCAAGGTGCTGATGGGCCCTTGGGCCCATCTCTATCCCCACGAGGGTGCGCCGGGACCGAAGGTGGACTTTGTCGGCGAGCTGATCCGGTTCTGGGATCATTATCTCAAGGGTGAGGATAGGGGCCTGACGGACGAACCGGCCCTGCGCTTTTGGTTGCAGGAAAGCATCGCACCCGCGGGCGCCCACGGGGAACGGCCGGGCCGCTGGGTGGAGGAACCGGCCTGGCCGTCGCCCAATGTGACGGCAAAAGAACTCTGGCTCAACGCCGGTACGCTGGATGCGACGGTAGGGGAGGGTGAAGCCATGTCCGTATGCTCCCCCCAGACCTTCGGGTCGGCCGGCGGTGATATGTGCTCCTTTGCCATCGCCGGAGACTTGCCGGCCGATTGCCGGATCGACGCCGGGGGCGCCTTGATCTTTCGGACCGCGCCCCTAGAGAAAGCCATGGAGATTCTCGGTCAAGCGTCGCTGGCCTTGGAGCTGTCTGCCGACCGCCCTCAGGGCATGGTCGCCGCCTTGCTGGTGGACGAAGCCCCGGACGGGAGCCAACGGCTGATCACCCGGGGATTTTGCAATCTGATGCACCGCGACGGGGATTTGTCCCCAAAAGCCGTGGTGCCCGGCCAAGTCATGTCGGTGCAAGTTCCCTTCCACGGCATCGCCTACCGGCTGCCCGCGGGGCACCGGCTCATGGTGCAGATCGCCTCGGCCTACTGGCCGATCCTCTGGCCGGCGCCGGAGCCGGTCACCCTGACCCTGCGCCCCGGCAGGTCACGCTTGTCATTGCCGCTGCGCGGGGCATCGGGTGGCGAGGCTGAGCCGAGAAAACTGCCCGAGCCGCACCGGCGCGCCACCGGCGCCAAGGTCACTCAAGTGACGGAAGGCCGCTTGGAGCGGACGGTCACCACCGATCGGACCACCGGCCGTCAAAGCGAGCGGGTATACATCGACGGCGGCGTCTTCGGTCCCATCGGCCGCATCCGCCTGGAGGAGACCGGAACGGAGCTGCAGGACATCTCCGAGCGGATCTACAGCATTCATCCCGCCGATCCCCTGTCCGCCCGCGCCGCCATGACACAGGAGAGAACCATGCAGCGCGGAGACTGGCGGGTGCGGATCAAGACCTATTCAGAGCAAACGGCGACCAAAGAGGCGTTCCATTTGAAGGCGACGGTTGAATGCTGGATCGGCGAAGAGCCTTTTCATCAGGTGGAATGGACCCACGAAATCCCGCGCAACGGGATGTGATCCTACCCGTGCAGGGCAGAAGACCAAGATTGTCGCGCGAATAGGTCTCGCCTTGCCACCACCAAACCCGGTAAAATAACGCCTGCGACTCCAAGATAGGTTAGGAAAAATAAAAATGGCCATGACGACAAGCCGGCAAGCTCTGCCCGGTGCATTTGGTTCCATGCAATCACCCATGGCGCCCGGATCGGGGCGGCGCGCCGCGGCCTTGGACCCCGCGGGGGACGACGTTCAGACCAGTCCCGCGCCCGTGCGGCGGGAAAGCGTGGCGGCGCAACACGCGCCCCAGGGCCTTTTGGTGGTCGGACCCGGTATTCAGGTCAAGGGCGGCATTCAGTCGTGTGATACCCTGGTGGTCGAAGGCAAGGTCGAAGCCAGCTTGAAGGTGCGGAAACTGGAGCTGCGCCCCGGCGGTTCCTTCACCGGCAAGGCCGAAGTGGAAGAGGCCGAGATCACCGGCGACTTCGATGGTGAGTTGGCCGCCAGCAGCGAATTGACCCTGGGCAGCGGCGGCCGTGTCAACGGCAAGGTGCGCTACCGCCGCATCGTCATTGAAGACGGCGGCCAGGTCTCGGGCGACATCAATCTCCTGCCCTAAACTGTGTTTAAGGCCTTGATGTTAACGGGCCAGCGGGACTGATCGGCGATGAATGGGGCGGAAAGCCTGGTTGCGACCTTGGTGCGGGGCGGGGTCGAGGTTTGTTTTGCCAACCCCGGTACCTCGGAGATGCACTTTGTCGCGGCGCTGGACCGGGTGCCCGGCATGCGTTGCGTGCTGGGTCTGTTCGAGGGTGTGGTGACGGGCGCGGCCGACGGTTACGCCCGCATGGCCGACAAGCCGGCTGCGACCCTGCTACATCTGGGGCCGGGCCTGAGCAACGGCAGCGCCAATATCCACAACGCCCGGCGCGCCCTCAGTTCCATGATCAACATTGTCGGCGATCATGCCACCTATCATCGGGCCTGCGACGCGCCGCTCACCTCGGATATCGAGGGCCTGGCCCGGCCGGTATCCCATTGGGTGAAAACCTCCCCGTCGGCCAAGACCGTGGCGCAAGACGGGGCCGATGCCATTGCCGTCGCGCGCAGGCCGCCGGGACAGATCGCCACCTTGATCCTGCCCGCCGACACGGCCTGGGAAGAAGCCGATGGCTTGGGGAAGGTGCCCGAGGTAAAGCCGCCGGCGCCCGTGTCGGATGCCGCGATCGACGAAGCCGCCAGGATCTTGAGGTCCGGTGAGCCCACGGTGCTGCTGATGACCGGGCAGGCCCTGCGCGATCCCGCCTTGTTCCAGGCGGGGCGCATCGCGGCGGCCTGCAGTGCCCGTCTGGTGGCGCAAACCAGCAACGGCCGCTGGGAACGGGGCAGGGGCCGGGTCAACCCGGAGCATCTGCCCTATCCCGTCGACGAGGCGCTGCGGAGCTTGGCCGAGGTCTCTCATGTGATCCTGGTGGGCGCCAAATCCCCGGTGGCGTTTTTCGCTTATCCGGGCAAACCCAGCCAACTGATCTCCGAGGACTGCCAGGTCCATCAGCTGGCCCGCGCCGACGAGGACATCACGGGCGCCCTGACGGAATTGGCAAATCTGCTAAAGGCACCGCCCCAGCCAGTCATCGAGCAGAGAACCGAGGCGCCGGGCTTGGGCCGTGGCGACTTCGGCGTGGAGAATCTCTCCCGCACCATCGCCACCCTCCTGCCAGAGCAGGCGATCGTGGTCGATGAAGCCCTGACATCCGGGCGGATGATGCTGGGCCTGACCCGCGGCTCGGCCCCCCACGACTGGCTGCAGATCTGCGGCGGGGCCATCGGGATCGGCATGCCCTTGGCGGCAGGCGCGGCGGTGGCCTGCCCGGACCGCCGGGTTGTTGGCCTGCAAGCGGACGGCAGCGCCATGTATACCGTCCAGGGGCTTTGGACCCAGGCCCGGGAAAACTTGAACGTCACCACGGTGGTCTTCGCCAACCGCAGCTATCAGTGTCTTCACACGGAGTTGGCGGCCGTGCGGGCCGGCACGCCGGGCACCCTAGCGTTGGATATGTTGAACCTGGACCGCCCCGATTTGGACTGGGTGCAGCTGGCCGCGGGTATGGGCGTGCCCGGAATGGCCGTGGACGACATGGATGCCTTCAATGGGGTTTTCGCCGATGCCTTGACCCATCGTGGCCCTTTTTTAATCCAAGTGAACATATAGGGCCAAGATTCGGCGGCACCATCGCCGGCGATGAAGGCTAACCTTCCTGCTTTTTGACCTGGTTCCAGACCGCGTCCATGTCCGCCAGGGTGACGCTGTGCATCTGGTGGTCGAAGTGGGCTTCCACGGCCCGGAAGCGGCGTTCGAACTTGGCGTTGCTGTAGCGCAGGGCCGCCTCGGGGTCCACGTTCAAATGGCGGGCCAGGTTGGCGGCGACAAAGAGCAAGTCGCCAACCTCGTCGAGCAACCGCTCGGGGTTTGGGGCGTCGGTGACCTCCGCCTTGATCTCTTCCGTCTCCTCGGCCAGCTTGGCGAAGACCGGCGCGATGCTCGGCCAGTCGAAGCCCACCCGGGCGGCGCGCCGTTGCAGCTTGACCGCGCGGGTCAGGCCGGGCAGGGCGGTGGCCACCCCGTCCAGGACAGAGGGTGCGGGCGCCACGCCGCCGTTTTGGGCCGCTGCCTTTTGGGCCTTGGCTTGGCGTTCGGCGGCCTTGTGATCCTCCCAGGCCTTGGTTTGTTCCGCCGCGCCGTCAATGTTGTCTTGGGCGAAGACATGGGGGTGCCGGCGGATCATCTTGTCGCAGATGCCGGCCACCACCTCGGCGAAGTCGAAGGCGTTTTGCTCCTCGGCCATGCGGGCGTGAAAGACCACCTGCAAAAGCAGGTCGCCCAGTTCGTCCTTCAGGCCGTCCAGATCGCCGTTCTGAATCGCCTCGGCGACCTCGTAGGCTTCCTCGATGGTATAGGGCGCGATGCTGGCGAAGTCCTGCTCCAGGTCCCAGGGGCAGCCTTCCCCGGGGGTGCGCAGTTTGGCCATGATACGCAGCAGCGCGGCCATCTGCCGATAGTTTTCCTTGCAGTCCATGGCGTTTGGATGATTTTGATTTGACGGGGTCTCGCTCATGGCGCGACTGTACTGCCGTGACTGGATTTGATCCAGCGCGGAAAGGCAGGCGCGGCATGGAAAAAACAGCGGCGCAGGACCGAGCTACGCCGGGGCTGCTGTGATCTTCGCCTTGATGGTAAAGCCCCTGCTACAACTGGAAATGAATGTGGTCGTCGTGCCGCGCCGCGCGGCACCCTTGGAAACGGATTTTCGGGTGAGCGGTGCCTAAGCGCTCGGCCAAATGAGGCTCGACAAAGATCTTCCCCACGAGATCATCGTCGGACAAAACGCCCAGCAGACTGCGCGTGCGGTCTTCGTCAATGGCGTAGGGGGGCCAAAGGGGCTGAATAAAGTCGAGATCCCATCTGAGGGTCGGCCAGACCGTCGGACAATCACTCGGGCCCTGTTCAAAGGCGAAATACCCAATGGGCGAGGGGGTAATCCCGGGCAGGTACCCGGTTTCGTCCGAATAATAAAAGGCAAGATCTGCTTTTTCCCCATCATCATGGGAGAGATGGGGCAGAAGCGGAAAACCGTCAAAAAACGGGAAGTTTGCATCCAGAACCAGCGTCACGGTCCCGGGATGGCGCCGCGCCATCTCTGCCGCGCTATGGCTCAAAACCTCAGCCAACTCGGGAGAAACGTAGTTTCTGTTGAGGGCGCAATACATCCAGCTTTGCACTTGCAGCGGGCCGTCATCCCAGCAACTGAGCGCGACCCGCCCAAAATAGGGGGCGCCCCCGACGGCCGCGACCGACAAGGCGGCATAGGCCAGAATGAAAGAAAGCAGACGTCTTTTGAAAAAACACGCGGCCAACCAGGCCAGCCCGCCAAGCTGGGTGAGGAGTGTCAAAAACAGGACGACAAGACCATGGATAGCAACACGGATCATAGAATCTTGATGCCATGTGTTATCGCGCCGTGCAACACCTAAGGTGGTTTCGTGGCGGCGGATTTTCAAAAGTTTCTTTGGGCCAGCAGGCCACTTTTGCCGGCGGGATAGTTTTGGGTTGCCGCAGCCGCCCGCCATGGGTCAGCATCAGAGGTTCCAGGGAGTTGAAACGAACTGGAGCAAAAATCATACCGGGCAGGCTCTAGGATATCGGAAAGTTCGGCCCAGCCAATGGCTTCAAACCGGCTTTGTCCTATCCGCCCTTTGGGGGCCGATTGAAAACAACTAGTGAGAAGTCATGACATGACAAACCATGGTGAGTTCAACTGGAACGAACTTCAAACCACGGACGCGAACAAGGCAGTTACCTTTTTTAGAGAATGCATAGGGTGGCAGTTCCATGCAGAAAAAATGCCGTCTGGGGGAACCTATTGGATTGGCATGGCCGGTGGAAAGCCAGTATGTGGCGTATTGACGGTTAAAGGAAAAGAGCCGGACCGTTGGATCGCTTATGTTCATGTTGATTCGCTTGACGACGCACTTGCCCAAGTAACGAAAAACGGTGGCCAAGTTCTAGTCGCACCATGGGACGTAACTGGCGTGGGTCGTGTCGCGATGATCCGCGATCCGGGCGGGGCTGAGCTCGGTTGGGTAACTCCTGTTTCATGCGACAGCAGGTGACCCTCCGGTTCAGGAACCGGTATTTTTTTCCCAAGTCCCGATAGGGCCGCCGGTATGTTGCAACCATTTGAAAATGTCACTCATTCTGCAAAGCAGAAATGTCAGCAGTGACGTTTACAATAAGGCTATTTAATGACTAACTTTAGCACCACACAGTAAGTAAGCTACAACAAAAGGAGTATCAATTGCAGCGGATCGAAAAGCGTCTCTGGCCGGATGGGTTTCAGCGTGTACTCGATGGGATGAAGACCTACGAGTTACGCCTTGGTGATTTCAAGATTGAAGAAGGTGACATTCTGGTTCTCAGAGAATGGGATCCTGAGATTTCGGCGTACACAGGCAGAGAACTTGAGCGTCAAGTGGGACATGTTGGTTGTTGGAAAGAAGGCGATCTGGAAATGTATTGGACAGCCGAGCAGATACGAGAGCATGGCCTACAGGCTATTTCGATTCTACCTATGAGGGAGTGTCGGGAATTTTGTGTAAGCAGGCACCGTGCTGTTGATTACAATTGAACGTTAGCATTTGAAATGCGCTCACCGTAGAGGACGGCGAATTGGTTGAGGGCTCC
>JANQKX010000265.1 GCA_028280915.1 Kiloniellaceae bacterium | reverse complement strand
CTGTCCCCTGATGACGCCGATCTGATGGCCGCCCAAAACTATGTGCGCAAACGCCGCCTGGGCCCTTACCGCCCCGCGGAAAGGCGCGCTGAATGGCGCGAACGGGATCTTGCCGCGCTGGGGCGGCGCGGATTTTCCTACGAAATCGCGGTGAAGGTGATCGAAGCATCCCCCGAACAGGAAGGCGCGGACGAGCTGCCCTGACGGGGTCAATCACCTAGATTTGATCTCACCGCCTCGACAAAGTCACAAAGACGGGCATATTTGCTTTATGGATTCGAGCAGAGCATGAGCAGGAGGCTGTGATGTGGAATGTGACCCGCTTGGGGATGGCGAGCCTGTTGGCTTTGGTGCTGGGCGGCAACGCGGCCCTGGCGGCCGGCAGCGACGTGCCCGCGACGCCAAAAGCCGACCCCAACTATGTGGCTGCCGTGGAGCAGATCGAAAAAGGCAATTTCGCCCTGGCCATTCCCTTGCTGGAAAAGGTGGTCGCGGCGGACGACAAGAACGCCAATGCGGAGAATTATTTGGGCTTCAGCCATCGCCAGCTCGGGGACAAGGAAACCGCCATGGTTCACTATCAAAAGGCGCTGGCCTTGGACCCGGACCATCTGGGCGCCAACGAGTATATCGGTGAGCTTTATCTGGAAATGGGCGACCTGGCCAAGGCCGAAGAGCGCCTGAAAGTTTTGGACGAGGCCTGCTTTTTTGGCTGCGAGGAATACTACGACCTGAAAGAAGGGGTCGAGGCTTTCAAGGCGCAAAACAGCTCTTAACCCATACCGGCTGAACCCATACCGGCTGAACCCAGACCGGCCGAACCCAGACCGGAGGAGAGGGGCAGGTCGCGGGCGTTCGGAACCACGCGAATGCCCAGCTTGCGGGCCCGCCCCCGCACTTCGATTTCATGGCGCGCGAAGGCCTGGCCATCCAAATCAGCCAGGTCGAAGAGATTTTCCGAAACCACCAGCTGGGCGGCATAGGTCTTGGTCATGGTCTCCAGCCGGCTCGCCGTGTTGACCGTATCGCCGATGGCCGTGATCGAGACCGAGTCACCGTAGCCCATCTCACCGACGATGGCGGTGCCGCCGTGGATCCCGATGCCGATGCGCAAGGGGCTGTCCAGGTCCTGTTGTAAAACCAGGTTGAGTTCTTCCAGCTGCTCGGCCATGTGGTAGGCCGCCTTGAGGGCCTGCCGGCTGCCGTGCTTCAATCCCTTTTCCACACCGAAAAGGGCCATGACCCCGTCGCCGATGAACTTGTCCAGACGGCCGCCCGATTGTTCCACCGCCCGCCCCATGGCGGCGAAATAGCGGTTCAGGATGAACACCACGTCATAGGGCAGTTTGTGCTCGGCCAAGGTGGTGAAGCCGCGCAGGTCGGCGAAAAGCACCGCGATCTCCCGTTCGTCGCCGCGCAGGTAATCGGGCTGGCTTCTGGCGCTCTTCAGCGTTGACGTGGGCGGCAGCAAGGGAATCACGGCCAGATCGGCCATGGCGGGGGTTTGGCAGGCCAGGCGGACATCGGGCGCGGCGCCGATCCGGGCCAGGACCTTGATTTCGGACAGGCTCGGGGGCGACAGCTCCGGCGATCCGGAAATGCGCACGCGGCAGGTGGAACAGCGGCCCCGGCCGCCGCAGATGGAGGCGTGGGGAATGGCCCCGGTGCGGCTGGCGTCCAGGATTGACGTGCCCGTGGGAACGGTGACCCGCCGGCCCTGGGGATAGGAAATCTGAACCATGCCCCGGCGCCGGCGCCACAGGGACTTGGCCCCGCGGGCCACCAAGGTCGCCACGAGCAAGCCGGCCAAGAGGATCATGATCCCGTCGGTGGTCTGCGCGATTACCGTAACCGCCTGTTCCGAGGGCATGTTGATGCGCTCAAAGGCCGCCGCGAGCCATGCCGGGTCCTCGGCCAAGCGGGAAACCGTTTGCCCGGCGGTCCACATGCCAAAAAGGGCGAACACGGGGACCAGCAAGGCGCCGGCGAAAAAGGCCCCCTGCCAGGGCCCATACCTTGACTTGAGGCGCAGCCAAAAATGCAGCCCCAAGCAGCCGTGCAGCCAGGCCACCAGGACCAGGGCGACCTGGCGCCAGCCCAGGGTCTGATCCAGGACAAAAAACACCAGGAGGTCATATACATAGGTATCTTGAACCCCGAATACCTCATGGGCCATTCGATTGCCGAGGATGTGCACCACCAAAAGCGGGGGAATCGCCAGGCCGAGCAGCAGGATCGTCAGGTCCGGCAACGACATGCGCCAGTCCTGCCGTTGATAGATGGCCCAAAAGGCCAATCCCAAGTGGACCAGCAAAGCGCCGTAAAGCAACACCGTGCCGGGCCAGCTGCGCCAAAAGAACAAGAATACCAGGCGTCCCCGTTCCAGGGCTTCCAGGGACCAGATGCCCAGCATCAGGTTCATCAGATGGGTGGTGACGAAAACAAGCAAGATGATGCCCGCGATCAGTCTGACACGGCGCGCCATCGGCTAAGGGGTCCCCCCGGGCCCAAATCGAGCAAGCTGTGGATCGGTTTTCAGGCCGCTTGGCCCGTCACGCGGCGCCAATCGCACTGAAAGCCGCTTTGGGCAAGTGGCCGAATCCATTGTCCTCATCGATTATTTTACTATTAGGTGTGAGGAATCATAAGGTTTGGGTGAAAGCTTGAAAACCATTCAGTTTCGACCACATACCGCTCTAATGTTCCGATACCTTTGTCCTCGCAAGGGATGGGGGTGGCGGAACGTAACGTGAGGTGGGAAAGGCAGGGCGCAGCATGACCGGAGAAAACCCACGAGAGCGGCGGCGCGAGCGTGCCCGGCGCCGGCCGGTTCGACGTTTTCAGGCGGACACCACCGTGCCCTCGCCCTGCATCGCGGTCTGCCAGATTGATATGGCCAACGGCTTGTGCCTGGGCTGCCGCCGCACCGCGGACGAGATTCGCGAATGGCCGATCCTGTCGGCCGAGGAAAAACAGCAGATTCTGCAGTCGATTGAAGGGCGTAAGGCCGAGGAGGCCGCCGGCTAGCCGGTGTGGACCCGCCCGGTTAGCCGATGTGAACCCGCCAGGTGGGCTCGAAGGCCATGCGGTCGCACACGTGGTAAGCCCAGTCGAGGGTTTCTTCGTTAACCGGAATGAATTTCTCACGGCGCTTTTTTTGATCTTTGCCGCTGAAAAAATTCCGCCGCACGGTTTCTGCCTCGGCCCGGTGTCCGAGCAGGAGTTTCATCGCCAATCGCACTTCATCGGTGGAATAGATGAGTTTTCTTTCCAGAGGTACCATCTTGGTCTGCCTGTTAAAAAGGGCCTTTTGTCAGGTCTTTGCTCCCGGCGGTTCGAAGCGACCGCCAAGGTTTAGGATAATGGTTAGTCAAATCTTAGCAGGCGTTTTCTTGATATTTTCTTACCTTACGGCCTTGAAGGTCACGGGTGACCCTGATTGGGGGCCTCCAGGCCCGGGTCTCAGGCCCGCCAAGCTTGGTTAACCGCGACGCGCGCGGCCGCTTGGCTGAGTTCCGGCCGGACCATCTTGACCGTGCGGACCGCCCGCTTGGTGATGGTCACATAGTCGGAGCTTTGGGTTTCCGCCTCGCTGAGCGCCCGCGAGGCAATCCGTTCAAGGTCGGCGTCCATATCCATGATCTAACCTCTCACCTTTTGAGCGACGGGAATCGGCCCGGAAAGCACCGATCGAGTTGATATCCGGCCGCTCCACCTTATCCGCAATTTTAGGAAAATTTTATTAAGGAGGCGTGAAGCCCTCTCCAGCACTCCCGGTGCCGAATCCGGCGCCCCGGGCCCGCAATCATTTGCTTGTTGCGGCGGATTTGCCTAACGTCTGTTCTAATGGTTTCACAAACGGGGAGGGGGTCAGCAAATGCCCGTCATCTACAACTTTTTCAAGCCTTTAGGTGTTTTTTCAGCGGTTGCGGTCGGTTTCGTGGCGATGGTTTCCGGCGCGCCGATCGCCTTGGCCGATACGGTTGAAAAAATCAAGTCCGACGGGAAGGTCGTCATCGGTTTTCGCGAGGACACGCGGCCCTTTTCCTTCGTCGACGTGAACGGCGTGCCGGCGGGCTATTCCATCGATATTTGTCTGGATGTGGTGGACGAGGTGCGGTCTGCCCTTGGCAACGATGACATCAAGGTGGAATACAAGCAGGTCACCTCCGATAACCGCTTCGATATGGTGGAGTCCGGCGAGGTGGACATCGTTTGCGGTGCCACCACCAATACGCTGACCCGTCAGGAAAAAGTTTCCTTCACCTTGATGACCTTCATCACCGGGGCGGAAATGCTGCTGACGGCGGACACCCAAATCCAAAAGCCGGCGGATTTGGCCGGTAAGACCCTCGGCGTGCTGCACGGCACCACCACGGAAGACACCCTGGGCGAGCTGATCAGCGACAATGGCCTGGATACCAAGATCGTGACCTATGACAACCACGATGATGGCATGGCGGCCCTGACCGACGGCTCGGTCGATGGTTACTTCGGCGACCGGGTGCTGTTGATCCTGATGGCCATGGAATCGGAAAACCCCGCCAACTACAAGCTATCGGGCCGTTACTACAGCCATGAACCCTATGCCCTTGTGGTGCGGCGCAATGACGACTCCTTCCGGCTCATGGCCGATCGGGCCATCGCCGACATCTACCGTACCGGCAAGATCAGCGAGATTTACCGCAAATGGTTCGGCAACGCCAAGCCGGGGAACCTGCTGCAGGCCCTTTTTGTTCTCAACGCCATTCCCGAATAGCATCGGCCCCAAAAGCGGGTTAAAGAGGGGCTGGACTCACCGCTGTCCGGTCGTTATGTGCTGTCTGCGGCGTGACTCGGACGGCGCTTGCGTGTAATCTTGCGCTGCTGTTTGAGCCCCTCATTAAACCGGCCCCGGGCCGGTGGGGCGTTGGCAAGGGACGGGTAAAACGTCCGGCCAACGGGACTTATGCGATGAAAAAGCCAGGCAAACTGGCGGTTTTTGCAATTGAAGTGCGATAGTGGTTTTGGACGTGAATGCACGACGTGACGTGGCCGATCGGCGACCGCCGTTCCCAATAGCTGGACGCGGGCTTGGCCGTGCCCTTTTCCCCGGGCGGATTTTTCCCCTGGGGCCGAGTTTGGCGGTCCTTGCCGTGATCCTTGGCCTCCTGACCTGGGGCGCGCCGGGGATCTGGTCCGGCGTCGCCATGGCCCAGCGGGACAGCGGCCTGCCGGTTTCCGTCCTGAACCGCTTGAACGCGGTGATCGCCACCCGCAGCCGGGCCAATGCCAATGGCGTCGATTTGCGCCTCAACAATCCCAACGGCATTTATCAGGAAGGCGAGCGCACGGTTTTCAAGATCACCGGGCCGCGCTTCCCGGCTTACATCTATCTCGATCACTACAAAAGCGACGGCACAGTCACCCATCTCCTGCCCGGGCCCACCTTTGCCGATGCGCCCCTGCCCGAGCGGCAGCAAATGGTGGTGCGGCGCACCCAGTCTGACGGGCCCATCGTGGCCGGCCCCCCGTTCGGCCGGGAACTGATCGTACTCCTGGCCTCTCCCGAGCCCCTGTTGCGGGATCAACGCCCGGAATCGGAGCCTGCCGACGATTATCTGGATGCCTTGAAACCCAACATCTATGGCCTGCCCGTGCCGGAGCCCAACAAGGACCTGACCGTGGTTTTTCAATACCTCACGGTCACCCCGGGCGATCCCGCCGCACCTGGAAGCGAGTCCTTGGAAATGGTCGCGACGGAGCCGGCCGTGCCGGAACCTGCCGTTCCAGAGCCCACGCCCGAGCCCGTCCCGGTGGAGCCGGCGCCTGCTGCCGTTACCGAGGATCAACCCGAAGAAGTCCAAAGTGGCGATGAACAGGTGGCGCGTGCGGCGGTAACTGATGATGCGGGGGTCGAAAGCTCGGGAGCCGAAAGCATGGCGGCGCTCCCGCCCGTTCCCGTTGAGGAAGCCGACCTTTCCGCCGCGCCTGATGAAACCCAGGCTGAAGAGACCCAGCCGGTAGAAACCCAAGCCGAGGTATCCTCGCCGGAGAGCCCGGAAGCGGATGCCAGCGACAGCGAGGCGGCGATCGTGGCCCAGAAGGAAGGTCAGGCCGAGACGATCTGGAGTGGCGTTCCGGATAGCGCCGCGGCCCAGGCGGATGTGTTGGTTCTGTCGGCCCGCTTGTCCGAGTTGCTGTCAAATCTGGAATCGGCACCCTGGGACGAGGCTTTGGTGACCCAGTTGGTCACGGCTTATGGCGACATGGCCGAGGCCCTGATCGCCCGGCAAAAACCGGAAAAGGCCATGCACAGCCTGGCCATGGCCAACGCCCTGGCCCCCGGGAACGAGCGCATAGCCCGGCTCGAGGAAGAATCCTCGCAAATGACCCTTGCCCAAAAACACATTCAAGAAGGAATTGCCCATCTGGCGGCCGGGGATGCAACCATGGCCTATGATTCCTTCAACAAGGTGCTGGCGGTACAGCCGGCCAACCAGGAAGCGCGCCAGCACCTGGCGGCCATTCAGCCGACGGTGGCGGAAATTTACAACGATCGGGCCCTGGCCGCCTTCAAACGCAAAGATCTCAATGCCGCGGTCGCCTATTGGGACCAGCTGCTTGAAATTGATCCCAGCAACCAGCAGGCGGAATCGGACCGCCAGCATGTGTTGGACCTCTTGGGGCGCAAATCCTTCTAGCTCAGACCCTTTCGCGGGACCGCCAATGGCGCGCAGGACGGCGCCACTATTGCGCCGAATCTTTTTTGCCCCCGTGACGCACGGCCGTGGCCAGTTCACGAAGATCTTGCCGGCGCGCCTTGCCAATGACCGCATAGGCAAAGCCGTCTTGCCGCCAGCTGAACAGGTTTAGGCCATACTCCCGGCCCTTGATCATGTTTCGATCACCGCCGCCGCGCGGTGTGATAAAGACGGCGACCGGCGCCCCCGAGGGCGGCAAATAGAGCAGCTGTGCCACGGGGCGGTCATTGACACTCAGAATTTGGCCACCCGCGAATGCCATCTCCAACTGGGACATGTCTGGAATGGCCAAAACCATATCCAATTGATTTCCTAGGCGGGTTTCGAGTTCCGCCTTGGCGCTTGGGTCCTCGGCAAAGTCCCTCACCGAGGCCCGGGTGAGCAGCTTTTGGTACAGAGCCACCTGATCGATCCAGGATTGGCCCGTGTCCACGGTTTCCGAGGCCCGGCCGTACTCCTGCCCGGCATAAAATCCGCCCACCAGTCCCACGGCCAAAAACCCCAAGGCCGCCATGGCCGCCCAGCCGAAAGAGCGCCGCGGCCGGGGCGCGGCGGGTGCATCGGTCAAGGCCTCGCTTGCCGCCGGAGCGACCTCCGCAGGCTCTGACACAAAGGCGGGTTTGGATACCTGTCGCTTTGGCAATCCTCTGCCTTTCAATACCCTTTAAGCCACAATCTCTTAGGCGGTGAGTTTATAGGTGTTTAAAGATGCCTCGCATACCCCATTTGAACATCCGGCTGCAAGCGCGCAGTCCGCCAGCTCGTTCGTCCGTCCGGCAAGGCGTGATGAACAGGCTATCCCTCGCATGCCTTAACGATTTGTTCGTCGCCTAGGTCCACAATTCCAGGCTCCCGAATCTGGGCCTTGGTACAAGGATTCTCCAATAGGTTGGATTTGGGATCGCGTTGGATTTGAGTCAATATTCATGGCCCTGCCTGCACCGTTGAAAAAATTGGCCAAATTGGCCGGCGCCCTCTTCCTGGTCGCGCTGACGGCAGCCTGCGCTTCTGGCCCGTCCACATCTGGAAGCCGGACCGCCGCCGTTTCCAGTTCGCAAGGCCTTGAGGGTTATGAAGAAACCGGCATGGCCTCGTGGTACGGCGACAAGTACCATGGCCTCACCACGGCAAGCGGTCAGGCGTTCGACATGAATGCTATGACCGCCGCGCACAAAACCTTGCCCTTCGGGACCGTGGTGACCGTGACCTCGCTGAGTAACGGCCGCTCGGTGCGGGTGACCATCAACGACCGGGGACCCTTCGCCAAGGGCCGCATCATCGATCTGTCCCGACGGGCCGCGTCCGAGCTCGGGTTTTTGAATGACGGGGTGACCCAGGTTCGGGTGAAGGTTCAAGGTTAGCGTCGGGCGCCTATCTGGGCTAAGCTCCCGCAGGCCTCACTCTTGTCCTTGCCACCTTTTGCCGCTGGCCCCGAATCCGTGCCCGATTTACCGACCCTGGCCCTGATCTTGACCGTCCTCTTTCTGGCTGGTTTGGTCAAGGGCGTCATTGGCTTTGGCTTGCCGACCGTTGCCCTGGCCCTCTTGGCCGCGACCATCGGTGTTACCCAGGCCATGGCCATTATGTTGGTGCCCGCCTTGGTGACCAATCTTTGGCAGGGGTTTTATGGTGGTCATTTGCGGGCGATCGCGCGGCGGCTCTGGCCCTTTCTCCTCTGCGGTGGGGTGGTGACGATTTTGGCCGCCCAGCTTCTGCGTGCCATCGAGCCGGTGCTGCTCAGCATGGGCTTGGGCCTGGTTCTCTGCGTTTATGCCCTGGCGAGCCTTTTGTCCTTTCATCCCCCCGCGCCACGCCACAAGGAAAAGGGCTGGTCCGCGGGCCTGGGGGTGGTCAACGGGGTCTTTACCGGGCTTACCGGCACTTTCGTGGTGCCCTCGGTCGGTTATTTTCAGGCCTTGGCCCTGCCGCGGGACATGTTGATCCAGACCATGGGTGTCTGGTTTTCCATCGCCACCCTGTCTCTCGCGATCGGTCTGAGCGGCCAGTCGTTGCTGAGTGTTGATCTGGGGATGGCATCCTTGCTCGCCTTGCCGCCGGCGCTTCTGGGCATGTATGGGGGACAAAAAATCCGGGCCAAGCTGCCGGAGCACGCCTTTCGGCGGTTTTTCTTTATCGGCCTGCTGGCGGTCGGCGCTTTCATGCTGTTCCGCCCCCTGCTTTGAACTTTTTTGAAGGCTCGGGTGAAGGTCAGACGGTCTCCCCGGCCGGCAGGTCCATCGCCATGCGGGGCAAAAACCGCCCCGGGATGGACCCGGACGGAGATTTGCCGACGGTGACAAAGCCCATTCTCGCGTAAAAGGCCTCGGCGTGGGGATCCGCGTCCAGGGCGAGCCGGCGCAGGCCAAGAGTGCGCGCCCGATCGATCAAGGCGGCCATCAACGCGCGTCCGACGCCTTGGCCCATGCATTCCGGCGCCACAAAAACGTCCTCGATCTCTCCGTCCTGACCTTTCTGGGAAAGGCACCCTAAAGCCGCGACGTCGTCGCCAATCTGGGCCACCACGACGAAGTCGTTGGTGATGCGGTCGTGACTGATGGTGAGTTCGTCCCGGCAGGCCGCCATGAAGGCGTCATCATAGCCCCAATGGGCCTTCGATCGAAAAGCAAGCGCCGATAAAACGGCAGCATCGGCCAATTGAGCGGGGCGTAGACGAAGCATGGTCACTTTCCAAATGCGTGAGGCTGTTGGTCCAAAAGCGTGAGACCGCCGGCGTTCAAATCCGGGACGGTGCCGATCAGGGTTTACTTAGGCGGCTCGAGGAGAATTCAAAGGGTGCAGGCAAAACTGGTCCCATAAAATGGCAAAAAGCGGCCCTTTTGATTGGGCCAGATCCGGCCCAATCTGCACCATCGGAGTTTCCGAAATTTTGCCAGGTAAAGGAATGAACGCCATGGGCGAAACCGTCGATCTAGTGACCAAAGCAACGGTCTGTCCGTTGGATTGCCCCGACACCTGCAGCCTGTCGGTGAAGACCACCGGTACGGAGATCGTGAAAGTGCGCGGCTCCCGCGCCAACCCCTATACCGCCGGCGTGATCTGCAAAAAGGTCTCGGAATACTATCCGGACTTCGTCCATGGGCCACGGCGCCTGACCCGGCCGCTGTTGCGCAAGGGCCCGAAGGGGTCCGGCCAGTTCGAGCCCATTTCCTGGTCCAAGGCGCTGGATGTGATCCATGACAGCTTCACGGACATCATCGACCGCCATGGTCCCCAAGCCATCGCACCGCTGAACTATGCCGGGCCCCACGGCAAGCTGGCCGGTGGCTCCATGGATTCCCGGTTTTTCCACAAGCTTGGCGCGACCTTGCTGGACCGGGGGCCCCTGTGCGGCGCGGTGCGCGGGGCGGCCTATACCAGCCTTTTCGGCTCGGCCCCCGGCATGCCGCCGGAGCAGGCGCGCCATTCCGATCTTATCGTGGTGGTCAGCAACAACGTGACCGTCTCCAACCTGCATTTGATGCGGGTGATCAAGGCGGCCCGCCGCAACGGTGCCAAGCTGGTGGTGGTCGATCCCAAGCGCACCAAGGTGGCGGAGCAAGCCGACTTGCACCTGCAGATCAAACCGGGCACGGACGTGGTGCTGTTCCTGGCCCTGGCGGCGGAACTGGAGCAGCGGGGGGCTTTTGACCAAGCTTTCATCGACAAATGGGTGCTGGGCGCCGAGGCCTACATGGTCGCCGCCCGACAATACTCCCTGGAAGCCGCGGCGGAAATCTGTCAATTGCCCTTGGCCCAAATCGAAGCGATGGCCGGCTGTTATCAGGCCTGCCAGCGGAGCGCCCTTTCCATCGGCAATGGTGCGGAGCGGGGGCGCAGCGGCGGGTCGTCTCTTCGGGCGGCCATGGCCTTGCAGGTCCTGACCGGCAACATGGGCCGGCGCGGTGCGGGAGTGATCGCCAAGCCGGGCAATGCTTTTCCCGCCACCTCGGACCGCTTGCAGCGGCCCGACTTGATCCCGCCCGGCACCCGCACGGTCAATATCGTGGATATCTCCAAGCTCATGTTGGATCCCTCCTTGGACCCGCCCATCAAGGGGGTCTTTATCTACAATCACAATCCGGTCTGTACCCATCCCGACCAAAACCGCATGCGCCGGGCCTTGAGCCAGGAGGATCTCTTCGTGGTGGGCAGCGATGTGGTGATGACCGACAGCCTGGCTTACGCGGACGTGATCCTGCCGGCGGCCAGTCACTTCGAGTTTCCCGATGTCTATGCCGCTTATGGGCAGAACTACCTGCAGCGGGCCGAGGCCGTTATTCCGCCGCTGGGCGAGGCCTTGCCCAACACGGAGATTTTCCGTCGCCTCGCGGCCCGGTTCGGATTCGACGAGCCCTGTTTCCGCGACGACGACGCGGCCCTTATGGATGCGGCTTTTGATGGGGGAGATCCGCGCCTCGGCGGCCTGCAGCCCAGTGCACTGCCCTTGGACAAGGCCCTGGCCATGGGCACCCCGGATGGCGCCGATCTGATCCTTTGCGATACCATCGAACCGGGCACGGCCAGCGGCAAAATCGAGTTGTTCAGCCAGGATCTGGAAGCCGAATACGGCTTCGGCTTGCCCCGCTACGCGCCGGCGGAACAGGATTTGCCCCTCTGCCTCATCTCCCCCTCGTCGAACAAGCGCACGAACGCCACTTTCGGCGGCCATCCCGATTCCACCGGCCCGGAAATCCTGGAGATCAATCCGGTGGACGCGGCGAAGCGGGGCATCCGCGACGGAGACCCGGTGAAGGTGTGGAACGATCGCGGTCAGGTGGTGCTCACCGCTCGCCCCACGGAGGCGGTGCGTCCCGGCGTGCTCTATTCCCCCAAGGGCACCTGGCTGGAAACCAGTGCGACGGGGGAAACGGCCAATGCCTTGATCCCCGCTGATCTGCGCACCGACATCATGTCGGGGGCTTGTTACAACGAGACTTTTGTCGAGGTAGCGTTGCCCTAAGCCGGCCTCGCACCGTTTGCCCTTTCCCGCCGCTTGGGCCACAATGCTTTTTTGCTCTGTGCCCAATCGGAGGGG
>JANQKX010000264.1 GCA_028280915.1 Kiloniellaceae bacterium | reverse complement strand
AGAGCCGGCCCAAACTGCTACGGGCCGCGATGTGCTTTGGATCCCGTCGCAGGATCTGCTGAAACATCTCCGCCGCCGGACCCGGTTGGCCCAGCGCCTGATAGAGCTGCCCCAGGTTCAAGGATAGCCCCGGATGGGCGGGAAGGCGCCGCAAGGCCTGCTCCAACACCTCCCGCGCTTCCGCCGGCCGCCGGGCCGCCATCAAGGCATTGCCCAGCAGCGCCGGGGCATCGGGGTTTTGCGGTTGCAGGGCGGTGGCCTTTTGGGTGAGGGCCACCGCGTCGTGCAAACGGCCTTGCTGCATCAAAATCGTGGCCAACGGCAACATGGCGCCCACATCCGTGGGCACCTCGGCCAAACGGGCCCGCAGGGCCGTCTCGGGCGGTAGCCCGGCCGCGGCTTCCTTGTCCGGTGCAAAGGCGGGCGGCCGGGGCCATAACGTACGGGAATTGGTCAAGGGGTTTTTCCATCCCTCAAACGGCATTAATCGCCGCGGACCATAGGACACCGCTTCACTTTAGGCCAGAGTGGAGGCGATGGCGGTGGAGGCTAATCGGTGATACGGCCCTCTTCCACCCCATGGCAGGAAACCTGACTGGCGCCGGCCGGCTGCATGACCGGCACTTCTTGGCGGCAGCGGTCCTTGGCGTAGTGGCACCGTGGATGAAAGGGGCAGCCGCTGGGCGGGTTGATGGGCGAGGGCAATTCGCCGGTAAGCTTGATGCGGGCCCGCTTGCGGTTGGGGTCCGCCATGGGAGTGGCCGACAACAGGGCGCGGGTATAGGGGTGCTGGGGATTGGCGAAAATCTCGTCGCGGCTGCCGTGCTCCACCGGCCGTCCCAGATACATGACGATTACCTCGTCGGCGATATGCCGCACCACGCTCAGGTCGTGGGAGATGAACAAAAAGGCCAGATTAAACTCTTCCTGCAGGTCGGCCAGAAGATTGAGCACCTGGGCCTGGATCGACACGTCCAGGGCCGACACCGGCTCATCCAGGATGACGATCTTGGGGTTCAGCATCAGGGCCCGGGCGATGGCGATGCGCTGGCGCTGGCCGCCGGAAAACATGTGCGGGTAACGGTCGTAGTGTTCCGGCCGCAGGCCCACCCGGGCCATCATCTTTTCCGCCGCCGCGCGCCGCTCCGCCGCGCTCAGGTTCGTGTTGATCTTCAAGGGCTCCTGCAAAATGGTGCCGATCTTTTGCCGCGGATTGAGGGAGCCATAGGGGTCCTGGAAGACGATCTGCACGGTTTTGTGCAGGGACTTAATGGTCTGCTGCCCCGCCGAGGTGACCTCCAGGCCGCCGATTTCCAAGGTGCCGGAGGTAGGCTTTTCGATCAGGGTGACCAGGCGGGCAAGGGTCGATTTGCCGCAGCCGGATTCGCCGACGACCGCCAGCGTCTGGCCGGCGTTCAGGATAAAGCTGGCCCCGCCCAGGGCCTTGACCGTGGCCGGTTTGCTAAAGGGGCTGCGACGGACCGCGTAGTGCCGCGTGAGATCGACCGCCTTGAGGACTTGGGTCTGGTCTTGCGTTTGCGCCTGGTTCATGCGGATCGCGCCTCTTCAGCGGCCTGCCGCCGCAGTTGATCCAGCAGGTCGGGCGGATAGCCGCTGGGCTCGCCCCCTTGCAAGGGATAGTGGCACAGGGCGGCGCCCTGCTCGGGGCTGCCGCGGCCCGGCGGCCGGCTGCGGCAGAGGTCGGTGGCAAAACGGCAACGGGGGTTGAAGAGACAGCCGTCGGGCCGGTCCAACTGACCCGGCACCACCCCGGGGATGGAGGGCAGGCGCTTGCCGCGGCTACGCTCCGGCAGGGCGTCCAAGAGGGCGGCGGTATAGGGATGGGCCGGGGTGGAGAACAGGCCGACCACGTCGCGCCGCTCCACCTGCTGACCGGCGTATTGCACCATCACCCGCTGGGCCGTCTCGGCCACCACGCCCATGTCGTGGGTGATCAGCACCAGGGCCATGCCCCGGTCCCGCTGGAGGGAAAGCAGCAGCTCGAGGATCTGCGCCTGGATGGTCACGTCCAGGGCGGTGGTGGGTTCATCGGCGATCAAGAGGCGGGGGTTGCAGGCGATGGACATGGCGATCATCACCCGCTGGTTCATGCCGCCGGACATCTGATGGGGAAAGGCGCTGAGCCGTGTTTCCGGTTCGGGGATGCCCACTTGATCCAACAACTCCACGGCGCGCCGGCGCCGTTCCGCCCGGGTACCGCCCAGGTGCACCTTCATGGCCTCGGTGATTTGAAAGCCAACGGTGAAACAGGGATTGAGGCTGGTCATGGGCTCTTGGAAGATCATGGCCATGTCCTTGCCGATGATGCGCCGCCGCTGTTTGGGCTCCAGGCTGGTCAGGTCCTTGCCGTCGAAGGACAGGCGGTCGGCCTGGACCTTGGCGGTCCAGGGCAAGAGGCCCATCAAGGCCAGCATGGCCACAGACTTGCCCGAGCCCGACTCCCCGACGATGGCCACCACGTCGCCTTGGTCCACGTCCAGATCGACGGCATCCACCGCGCGGAACTGACCGTAGGCGGTGGTGAATTCCACCGAGAGGTTTCTGATCTCCAAAAGGCTCATGATCGTTTCAGCTTCGGGTCCAGCGCGTCGCGCAGGCCGTCCCCCATGAGGTTGATGGATAACACGGTGATGAGAATGGCCAGGCCGGGCCAGGTCACCACCCACCAGGCGCGCAGGATGAACTCTCGCGCCTCGGCCAGCATGGCGCCCCATTCCGGCGTGGGCGGCTGGGCGCCAAGTCCCAGGAAGCTCAGTGCGGCCGCGTCCAGGATGGCGGTGGAAAAGGTCAGGGACGCCTGCACGATCAAGGGCGCCATGCAGTTGGGCAGGATGGTGACGAACATCAGCCGCAGGCGGCTCGCCCCGGCAACCCGGGCCGAGGTCACGTAATCCCGGTTGGATTCGGCCAGCACCTGGGCCCGGGTCAGGCGCACGAAATGGGGCAGCACCACCACGGCCACGGCGATCATGGCGTTGGTGAGGCCCGGTCCCAGAAGGGCCACCAACACGAGGGCGAGCAGCAGGCTGGGAAAGGCCAGGATGATGTCCATCAGCCGCATGATGATGGTTTCCAAAAAGCCGCGGAAAAAGCCCGCCACCAGGCCGATGGAAATGCCCAGGGTCATGGAAATGGAGATCACCACGCAGCCCACGTACAGGGAATAGCGCGAGCCGTAGATGAGGCGCGACAGCAGGTCCCGGCCCACCGCGTCGGTGCCTAGAGGGAAGGCCAAACTGCCGCCTTCGACCCAGAAGGGCGGCTGGAGCAAGTGGTCGCGGTATTGTTGGATGGGCGAGTGAGGCGCCACCACGTCGGCCGCCGCGGCCAGGAAGATGAGGAACACCACCACCACCAGGCCGGCGACCGCGCCCTTGTTCTCGGAAAAGTAATGCCAGAATTCGCGCAGCTGCTGGGCCGAGACACTGCGGGATTCTTGGGGCGACTTGCTTTCTGCGACACTGGCCATGGGCTTATCTCGTATGCCGGATGCGCGGGTTGATCAGGCCGTAGAGCACGTCCACGATCAGATTGACGGTCATGACGATCACGGCGATCAATAGCAGCCCGCCCTGCACCGACTGGTAGTCCCGGCGGAAAATGGAATCCACCATCCACTTGCCGATGCCGGGCCAGGAAAAAATGGTTTCGGTCAAAATGGCGCCGGCCAAAAGCACCCCGACCGACAGGCCGATCACCGTGATGACGGGAATGAGGGCGTTGCGCAGGGCGTGCAGCCCCACCACGCGGGAGGGCGGCAGGCCCTTGGCCCGGGCCGTGCGCACATAGTCCTCGCCCAGGACCTCCAGCATGGCCGAGCGGGTTTGCCGGGCGATGACCGCCAGGGGGATGGTGCCCAGGGCAATCGAGGGCAGAATCAAATGGCTGATGGCCGAGGCGAAAGCACCCTTTTCCCCCGACAAGAGGCTGTCGATGAGCATGAAGCCGGTCACCGGCTCGAAAAAGTACAAATAGGAAATACGGCCCGAGACGGGGGTCCAGCCCAACTCGCCGGAAAACACCACGATGAGCAAAAGGGCCCACCAGAAAATGGGCATGGAATATCCGGTCAAGGAAACGGCCATGACCGTGTGGTCGAACTTGGAGCCGCGGGTCACGCCGGCAATGACGCCGGCCGGCAGGCCCAGGGCCACGGCGAAAAACATGGCACAGATCGACAGTTCCAAGGTGGCGGGAAACAGCGCCAGGAATTCCTCGAGCACCGGCTGTTTGGTGACGATGGAACGGCCCAGGTCCCCTTGGATGATGTCCCCCAGGTAGTTCAGGTATTGCTGCCAAATGGGCAGATCAAAGCCGAATTGCGCCATCAGCTGGGCGTGGCGTTCGTCGTCGATACCGCGCTCGCCGGCAAGCAGCAAAATGGGATCGCCGGGCAACAGGCGGATGAACGAGAACGCGGCAATGGTGACGCCGAAAAAAGTCGGAATCAGCAAGCCGATGCGCGTGACGATAAATCGAAACATGGAAGAACGACGGTTCAGCCCCAACCGTCGATCCGCGGGGAGAGGCGCCAAGCGCTTCTCCCCGACAGGATCAAAGAATGACGGGGCCTATTCTTTCAGGTCGACGCCGTAAAAGATATGGCCGCCGAAGGGATCAATCTTAAAGCCTTCCACCTCGGGGCGGATCGGCTTGAAGACGACCGAATGGGCGATGGTGGCCCAAGGCGCCTGGTCCTTGAAGATCAGTTGGGCTTCTTCGTAGAGCTTGGTGCGCTCAGCCGGATCGCTGACCGTCTTGGCCTGTTGGATCAGGTCCTCGAAGGGCTCATGGCACCAGCGGGCCCGGTTAGAGCCGCCCACGCCGTCGCAACCCAGCAGCACCGCCAGGAAGTTATCCGGGTCGCCGTTATCGCCGGTCCAGCCCAGAAGCAGGGTTTCGTGCTCCCCTTCCTTGGAGCGCTTCAAATATTCGCCCCACTCGAAGGAGACGATTTCCGCGTCTACCCCGATATTGGCCCAGTCGGCCTGGATGAGCTCGGCCATGCGGCGGGCGTTGGGGTTGTAGGGGCGCTGCACGGGCATGGCCCAAATGTTGGTCTTCAGATCGGAGACGCCCGCTTCCTCGAGCAGCTTCTTGGCCGCTTCGGGATCATAGGGATCGTCCTCGGTGCCCTCGTTGTAAGACCAAATGGTCGGCGGAATCGGGTTCTTGGCGATCTTGCCGGCGCCCTGGAAGACGGCGTCGATAATGGCTTGCTTGTTGATCGCCATGTTAAGCGCCTTGCGCACCCGCGGATCGGTAAAGGGCTCTTTTTCCGTGTTATAGGCCAGATATCCCACGTTCAAGCCTTCCTGCTGCATCAGGTTCACGTCCGGATCGCTGGACATGGCCTCGATATCAGCCGGGTTCGGATAGGGCATCACATGGCACTCGCCGGCCTTCAGCTTTTGATAGCGCACGGAAGCATCGGGCGTGATGGCGAAGATCAGGTTGTCCAAGGGGGACTTGCCGGCCCAATAGTCCGGGTGCGCCTTATAGCGGATGACCGCGTCTTTCTGGTAGGCTTCCAATTGGAAGGGGCCGGTGCCGACCGGTTCCAGATCCACCTTTTCCGGCGTGCCCGCTTCCATCATGGCATCGGCGTATTCGGCCGAATGGATGGAGGCGAAATCCATGCCCATGTTGGCGATGAAGGGGGCTTCGGGACGGTTCATGATAAACTTGACCGTATAGTCGTCCACCTTTTGCACGTCCTTAATCAAATCGGGCATGCTCATACTGTTGAAGTACTCGTAGGCCCCGCCGGAAACCTTATGATAGGGGTGTTCCGCATCGCCTTGGCGTGTGAAGGAAAAAACCACGTCGTCGGCATTAAAATCCCGGGTCGGGGTGAAGCCCTTGGTGGTATGGAATTTAACGCCTTCGCGCAGCTTGAAGGTATATTCCAAACCATCCTC
>JANQKX010000231.1 GCA_028280915.1 Kiloniellaceae bacterium | reverse complement strand
CCACCGACCCGGTTTTGAAATCCAGCAGGTCCCGCAAGGAGGACGGCGGCAAGGCCGCCACGCCGGACGAGAACTTTTTGTAGGTGTGATAGGAATCGTTGGCGACCGCCACCTGCAGGGTGTGGATCAAACCCGCTTCCCAAGCGTGGCTCTCGCCGCCGTGGCGATAGCGGTAGAGGCCGCCCATGGGCAAGGTCACCACGTCCTGACGCCAGGCCTTGTGGTGCAGGTCCAAGACCTTGCTTTGAATGCCGGTGATGCCCAGGCCCGAGATGCGGCTGGGCATGCCCGGGAAAAACTCGTCTACCAGGGTCCGGCTGAGGCCGATGGCCTCGAAATTGCAGCCGCCGCGATAAGACGAAATGACCGAAATGCCCATCTTGGACATGACTTTCAACAAGCCGTCGTCCACCGCCTTGGTGTAACGCCGCACGCAGTCTTCCAGGGACAGCTTGCCGAACAAGCCGCGGCTGTGGCGATCGGCGATGGATTCCTGAGCCAAATAGGCGTTCACGGTCGTGGCGCCCACACCGATCAGAACCGCGAAGCAATGCACGTCCAGGCATTCGCCGGACCGAACGTTCAGAGAAATGAAGGTACGCAGCTTTTGCGCCACCAAATGGCTGTGCACCGCCCCCGTGGCAAGGATCATGGGGATCGCGGCCCGCGCTTCGGAGACGTTTTCGTCGGTCAGAATCACGTGTTCGCAGCCGGCCCGCACGGCATTTTCCGATTCCCGGCGAATGCGGCTGATGGCCATGAGCAGGCCCGCTTCGCCGTCGGCCAGATCGAAGGTGCAATCCACCGACGTCGCCGTGTCCCCCATATAGGACTCCATGGCCTGGAACTCGGCGTTGCTGAGGACGGGGGACTCCAATTGCAGCAGGCGGCACTGACTTTCGTCCTCGTCCAGGATATTGCCCAGATTGCCGAGCCGGGTCTTCAAGGTCATCACCTGACGCTCGCGCAAGGAGTCGATGGGCGGATTGGTGACCTGGCTGAAGTTCTGCCGGAAATAGTGGTGAAGACCCCGGTGCCCCTTGGACAACACGGCCAGGGGCGTATCATCGCCCATGGAGCCGATGGCTTCCTTTTGGTCCTCCACCATGGGATGGAGGATAAGCTCCATGTCCTCCATGGTGATACCGAAGGCGAGCTGGCGCCGCCGCAGTTGTTCCCGGTCCAGATAGACCGGCTCGCCATGGTCGGGCCGAATCAAATCGTCGATCACCGTAATGCTGGCCGTCCAGTGGCCGAAGGGCCGTTCGGCCGCCAAGCGGTCCTTCAAGGCCCGGTCCTTCAGCACCACGCCCTCTTCCAGGTCCACGGCGATCATTTCGCCCGGCCCCAAGCGGCCCTTTTCGGTGATGGTTTCCTCGGGCAGGCGCACCATACCCGATTCCGATCCAGCGAAAATCAAACCGTCGGCGGTCACCGTATAGCGCATGGGGCGCAGGCCGTTGCGGTCCATCCCGGCCAAGACCCAACGGCCGTCATAGGCGCAGATGGCCGCCGGCCCGTCCCACGGCTCCATCACCGCATTGCAGTAACCGTAAAGGTCCTTGTGGGATTGGGGTGTGGCCGGGTTCTGTGACCAGGATTCGGGCACCAGCATGGTCTTGACCATGGGCAGGCTGCGCCCGGCCCGCACCATCAGTTCGGCGACCGCATCCAGGGCGGCGGAATCCGAGCTGCCCGGCAGGATGACCGGCTTGAGCTGCTCGATCACGTCGGCAAACACCTGGGCCCCCAGGCGGCACTCGTGGGACTTCATCCAGTTGGCGTTGCCCTTAATGGTGTTGATCTCCCCGTTGTGGGCGAGCATGCGGAAGGGCTGGGCCAGATGCCAGGTGGGAAAAGTGTTGGTGGAATAGCGCTGATGAAACAGGGCGAAGTTGGAGATGAAGCGGGGATCGTTCAGGTCCGGATAAAAATCCGTCACCTGTTCGGCCAGGAACATGCCCTTGTAAATCACCGACCGGCAGGACAGGGAGCAAATGTAAAGCCCCTGGATCGATTCATTGCTGGCCGCCTTTTCGATGCGCCGGCGAATGATATAGAGATCGATTTCGAAATCCTTGGTGGATTTGCCCTGATTGTTGGCGATCATCACCTGCTCGATTTCGGGCCGGGTCATGCGCGCCTTTTCGCCGACGATCTTGGTGTTCACCGGCACCTGGCGCCAGCCATAGATCGTGTACCCGAAATTAAGGATTTCCCGTTCGATGATGACCCGGCAGCGTTCCTGGGCGGTGAAATCCGTACGCGGCAGGAAAACCATGCCCACGGCCAAGTCTTCGTTCCGCGGCGTTTGGCCATTGCGTTCAATGTGGTCGCGGAAAAAGCCGTGGGGGATCTGCACATGGATACCCGCCCCGTCCCCGGTTTTGCCGTCCGCGTCCACCGCGCCCCGGTGCCAGACGGCCTTGAGGGCGGCAACGCCCGCCTCCACCACTTCCCGGCGCGGCTGACCGTCGATGGCGGCCACCATGCCCACGCCGCACGCATCGTGTTCTTCCTCGGGCAGATAAAGGCCCCTCTCAGCCAAGTCCCGCGCCCGTTCCTGCCAGTCGTCGGCGCCAAGGGCTTGCCAGCCGCCGTGCTTGATATCGTTAAGGTCGCTCATGGTCCTGTTTCTCCCAAAGGCATCCGCCGTGTTGACATGGGCGGGCCGATCAAGCCACGGCCGCCTGCGCGGTCTTTTCAGCCGTTGACGCTTTTTGTTGTAAGTAACGATCGATCTGCGCCGCCGCGTCCCGGCCGTCGCGCACCGCCCATACCACCAGGGAGGCGCCGCGCACGATGTCACCGGCGGCGAACACGCCTTCCAGATTGGTCATCTTGCTGTCGAAGTCGATTTTCACCGTGCCCCAGCGGGTCACCGCCAGGTCGGCACTGTCGAACCGCGCGGGCAAGTCTTCCGGATCAAAGCCCAGGGCCTTGATCACCAGGTCCGCGCTCATGTCGAAGCCAGAGCCTTCCAGGATCTGCGGCGTTTGCCGGCCCGTTGCATCCGCCAACCCCAAATGGACCGCGGCGACCCGCACCGAGCGCACGGCCTCATCGCCGGCGAAAGCCAAGGGCGCCGACAGCCAGGCAAAGGCCACCCCCTCTTCCTCCGCGTTGGCCACCTCCCGCTGGGAGCCGGGCATATTGGTCCGGTCGCGGCGGTACAGGCAGTGCACTGATTCCGCCCCTTGCCGCACCGCCGTGCGCACACAGTCCATGGCCGTGTCCCCGCCGCCGATCACGATCACTTTGCGCCCTTGGGCATTAAGAGTGCCATCTTCGAACTCGGGCACCGCATCTCCCAGTCCCTTGCGGTTCGACGCGGTCAGGAAGGTCATGGCCGGAATGATGTTCTCCAGCCCGACGCCGGGGGCTTGAATATCCCGTGCCTTGTAAACACCGGTGGCGATCAGCACCGCATCATGTTTCTGCCGCAGCTCGGCCAGGCTGGCGTCCCGCCCCACTTCGAAGTTCAGGTGGAAGTGAACACCGGAATCCTCCAACAGGCGGGTGCGCTGCTCGACGATGGCCTTCTCCAGCTTAAAATTGGGAATGCCATAGATCATCAATCCGCCGGCGCGGTCATAGCGGTCATACACATGGGCCTGATAGCCCTGGCGGCGCAATTGCTCGGCCGCCGCCATGCCCGCCGGGCCGGCGCCGATGATGGCGACCGATTGATCCAGCTCCCGGCGCGGCTTGACCGGCTTGACCCAGCCCTTCTCCCAAGCCGTATCGGTGATGTACTTTTCCACCGAGCCAATGGTCACCGTGCCGTGCCCGGCCGATTCAATCACACAGTTACCCTCACAAAGCCGGTCCTGAGGACAAATGCGGCCGCAGATCTCGGGAAAATTATTGGTCGACTGGGAAAGCTCATAGGCCTCTTGCAGGCGCCCACTAGCGGTCAGCATCAGCCAGTCGGGGATGTTGTTGTGCAGGGGGCAATGAACCTGGCAGAAGGGCACGCCGCACTGGGAACAGCGGCTCGACTGCTCCGCGGCCTTGGCGGTTTCATATTGCTTGTAGATCTCGAGAAAGTCCTGCCGGCGCAGCTCGCTGGACCGCTTCGCCGGCATGTGCGAGGGCGTCGAGACAAATTGCAGCATTTTTGTCGGCATGGATCTACTCCCCGTTCCGCCAGCATGAACCAGAAGAGCGGCGCACGACCCTCCTCGCGGCCAGGTTTTTAGCCGATCTCGGGTTCAAACGCGAGTCAATTTTGATAATTATGTCAATTATATTGACCTTTTGAGATTCTGATTTCGAATTTCCATGCCAATCGGCTGCCGCAAGATACTGAGTCGTCAAAAATTTAGTTCCGAATTGAGACTTTCTAAAATATAGAACCGACGCCAAAACGAATGATAGAAGCCCGGACGGTCATCCTTGTGAAACGCTTATGGGGTATGACGTTCAAGCGGCGATATCCTGGCGGGTGCAAGGTCAGCGTCCGCCGAGGGTACCATCATTTGGCAGCGGCGGTCGCCGCTCACCATCAGAGGAAAACCATTGCCCATTTTTCTGCTATTGGTGTTGGCGGTCGTCCAAGGCATCACCGAGTTCCTGCCCATCTCTTCGTCCGGCCATCTGATCCTGGTCTGGGAGCTGTTCGAGGCCGGCGGACAGGATCCCGAAGCCTTTCCCGAATCCGTGGAACTGAGCTTCGACGTGGCCGTGCACGTGGGGACCTTGCTGGCGGTCATCCACTACTTCCGCCGCGATGTGTGGCAGATGCTGGCGGGCCTGCCCAAGCTGACCAACGATTGGCGCGACCCCGGGGCCCATCTGATCATCGCCCTGGTGATCGGTACCATCCCGGTGATCCTGGCCGGCTTTTTCCTCAAGGAATGGATCGAACTCACCCTGCGCAACATCACGGTGGTGGCCTGGACCACCATCATCTTCGGCCTTTTGCTCTATTGGGCCGACCGACGCGTACCCAGTAAGGACAGCCTGGACCACCTGCGCCTCAGCGATGCGCTCATCATCGGCCTGGCCCAGGTCCTGGCCCTGGTCCCGGGCACGAGCCGGTCGGGCATCACCATGACTGCGGCACGAGCCCTGGGCTTTAACCGGCCGGATTCGGCCCATTTTTCCATGCTTTTGGCCATTCCCACCATTGCCGGCGCCGGCACCCTGGCCGGGCTTTCCCTCTTTAAGACCGGCGAATTGCATTTTGGATTGGACGCCCTTTTCGCCGCCGCCATTGCCTTCGTGGTGGCCTGGGTCTCCATCGCGCTGCTGATCGGCTGGCTGCGCCGCGCCTCTTTCACGCCTTTTGTGGTCTATCGCCTGATTCTGGGCGGGGTGCTGCTCTATTGGGCCTATGTGGGATTTTAGGCGGGATTCGATTTTGGGCGGGTTTCTAGGAGGGGCTTTTGGCCGGGTCCTTGAACCGCCCGCCGATGCGGTACTGATCCAGGTAAGTGGGCAAAACCGACTCCACCAAGGTGGGTGAGATACCCAGGTCCGCCAGACCCTTGGCTTCGGGAGAGACCACGTTGTCGTGGCGCAACAACCTGACCTGATCCCGGGTCAGGGGTGGCACCGGCGCCAGCTGGGCAAAGCGGGCGATAAAATCGGCCATACCGAATGAGAGCGACACCAGGCGCCGCTTGCGCCGGGTTTCCTTCAGCATGAGCTCCAGCAATTCCTTGAAACGATAGACCTTCGGGCCGCCCAGCTCGTAGGTCTCCCCGGCACAGTTGGGATCCGTCCCGCAGGTCACGATGGCCCGCGCCACGTCCCCCACGTAGACCGGCTGATACTGCGTCTGGCCGCCGCCGATCAGCGGCAGGAATGGCGAAAACTGGGACATTTCCGCAAAGCGGTTGAAGAAGCTGTCTTCCGGGCCGAAGACGATGCTGGGGCGCACGATGGCGGCCTTGGGAAAGGCCGCGCGCACGGCGGCCTCGCCCGCCCCCTTGGTGCGGGCATAGTCGGCTTCCCCCTTGGGATCAGCGCCCAGGGCCGACATCTGCACCAAGGCGCCCACGCCCTGATCGGCACAGGCCTTGGCCACCGCTTCCGCGCCTTTGTGGTGCACCGCCTCGAAGGTCTGGCGGCCGCTTTCGTAGAGAATGCCCGTCAGGTTGATCACCAGATCAGCGCCGCCGACCAGTTCGGCGACCCGGGCGCTATCTTGGATCTTGGCATACATGGGCGTGATTTGCCCAACGTCGCCAAGGGGTTGCAGAAACCTGGCCTTGGACGGCTTACGCACCGCCACCCGGATTACCCAGCCCTGCTTGGCCAGGATTTGCACCACGTGCCGTCCGATGAAACCCGATCCGCCGAAGATTGTGACCAGACCCGCCATGGGCTTCCTCCCTCAATTCGCGCCACAGGCCTATATATAGGGCCCATTTATACAAAGGCACCGCACAAGTTGACAGCCCCAAATGACCCCTTATGTTCAGGAGGATCACCCCGGCACGGCCACTGACTTCATGATGACTTTACGATGACTTTACGGTGAGACAACGATGACCCAAGCAGCGCCAAAGATCCACCTTCACCACGGCGACCTGCCCGCCGGACTGGACTTTGGCCACAGCGTGGCCGTTGACAGCGAGACACTGGGCCTCAACCCCTTGCGGGACCGGCTGTGCCTGCTGCAACTCTCAGCCGGCGACGGCACCTGCCATTTGGTTCAGTTCGAACAGGGCGGCTATGCCGCGCCCAATTTGAAAGCCCTGCTGGGCCATCCGGATGTGACCAAGATTTTCCATTTCGCCCGCTTTGACCTGGCGGTCATCCAACACTATCTGGGCCTGCGCTGCGGGCCGGTCTATTGCACCAAAATCGCCTCGAAGCTGGTGCGCACCTATACGGACCGCCATTCCCTCAAAGACCTTTGCAAGGAATTTCTGGGGGTTGATCTATCCAAGCAGCAGCAGTCTTCGGACTGGGGCGCGGAAAGTTTGAGCCCCGAACAGCAGGCCTACGCGGCCTCGGACGTTTTGTACCTGCACCGGCTGCGCGATCACCTGGACCGCCGGCTGGCGCGCGAGGCACGCCAGGACCTGGCGCAGGCGTGTTTTGATTTCCTGCCGGCCCGCGCCGCGCTGGATTTGGCGGGATGGAGCGAGGTGGACATCTTTGCGCACAGCTAGGCGCATACCAGCCGCCGAGGGGCCGATTTATGTCTGAGCAGCAAGACGGACCGGGCCGCAAGGCCGCGCGGCGGGTGCTGCGCACGGAAGCGGACGCGCTGAGCGCCATGGCCACGGCCATCGACGCGACTTTTGCCGCGGCCCTGGATCTTCTGGTCGCCGTCAAGGGCCGGGTGGTGGTCACGGGCATGGGCAAAAGCGGCCATGTTGCCGGTAAGATCGCCGCCACCCTGGCCTCCACCGGCACGCCGGCCCAGTTCGTCCACCCGGGCGAGGCGAGCCACGGGGACCTGGGCATGATCACCCCGGCGGACGCCCTGATCGCGCTTTCCAACTCCGGCAAGACCGCCGAACTGAGCGATATCGTGGCCTATTCCCGGCGCCGGCAGATTCCCCTGATCGCCATGACCCGGCGCCCCGACAGCCTTTTGGCCGAGGCGGCCGACGTGGCCCTCATCTTGCCGGAAAGCCCGGAAGCCTGCCCCATGGGCCTGGCGCCCACCACCTCCACCACCATGATGATGGCGCTGGGCGATGCCATCGCGGTGGCCTTGCTGGAGCGCAAAGGTTTCAAGGAAACCGATTTCCAAGACCTGCATCCGGGCGGCGCCCTGGGACAGAAACTGCTGCGGGTCGCCGACCTGATGCACGGGCGCGAGGAGATGCCCCTGTGCCAAGAGGACACCCCCATGTCCGAGGCCATCCTGACCATGACCCACCGCCACTTCGGCTGCGTGGGCGTGATCGACGGGGACGGCCGGCTGGCGGGGATCATCACCGACGGGGACCTGCGCCGTCACATGGGCAATGACCTGCTGAGACAAACCGCCGGCCAAGTCATGACCAACAAGCCCAAGACCATCTCGCCCCACGTTCTGGGCGCCGAGGCCTTGGGCGTGATGAACGCCAATTCCATCACCACCTTGTTCGTGGTCGACGGCGCGAAACCCATCGGTATCGTGCGCCTCCACGATTGCCTGAGCGCCGGTTTGTAAATGGCCACCCCCACCCCTCATACCCCAAACGCCCCCAAGTTCGAGATGGGCGAGGATCCGCTGCCGCCCAAGCCGCCGCGCCTTTCCGTGCGCAACAGTTATAGCCAGTTCGTCAGCTCCCTGAAGATCCTGCTGCCCGCCCTGGCCACGGCCTTGATCATTCTGGTGGTGGTTTGGCCATATGTGGCGGTGAACGACCGGGGTTTTCGGGTCGAGGCGATCAAGAACCCCTTGGAAGAGGCCCGAAACCTGAGCATGATCAACGCGCGTTTCACCGGCTTTGACGAAAAGAACCAGCCCTTTACCATCACCGCCGACATGGCCAACCAGGAACCGGGTGTTTCAGAGCAAATCGACCTGCAGCTGCCCAAGGCGGATATTGAGCTCCAGGACGGCACCTGGCTTGCCCTGACCGCCCGAACCGGCCACTACGACAAGGAAACACAGATCCTTGACCTTTTTGGCGCGGTCAATCTTTTTCACGACGAAGGCTTTGAAATGCGGACCGAAAAGGCCCAGGTGAATCTGAAGGAGGGC
>JANQKX010000192.1 GCA_028280915.1 Kiloniellaceae bacterium | reverse complement strand
GGCCAGCATGGGACCCATCACCTGGGCGTCCTTGTCGAATCCGGCGGCCAGCCCGACCGGATTGGCAAAGTTTCGTCCCCAAAGGCTGATGGCCAGGCGCGGATCGTTGGCCAGGCGGTTCGTTCCGCCCAGGCCGTTTTTCAAAGCCCAAAGGGTGACGCCGTGGGCCCGTTCCGGGTCCAGGCGGTGCAAAAAGGGCCGGATGAGGGAAAATCGGGTCAAGGCGCTAACTATTCTTCTCGGTCATCGACCAGGGCAAGATGTGCCGGCCATGGGCGTCCAGGGACAGGTTAACCACCTCTTGCACCAGATCACAGTCCAGACGGCTGTAGAGATGTGGGAAAATCCGCCCATCAGGAATCTTCTCCCACTTGAGGTTTTTGCCCAGGCGGTCGGCCGGCACCGCCAAAAGAACGAGGTCCTTTTGGCCGGCAAAAAATAGTTCCAAGGTACCTGCGAGCTGCGCCCGGGTGGAGAAATGGAGGAAGGAATCCTCAATTCTTTGTGAGGCAGCCGTGTAATAGCCTGCTTTACGGGCAGTCCGCCAATCGGCCGCCCGGCAGATGTGATAGATAGTGTTTTGCTGCATTTTCAGGGCATCAAGCCTCTGCGATGTTACCGGTTGGTATTAGCGCCACTGTTCAAAATCTCAAAACCCGGGGATATTTTCCTAGTGAAAAAATCCTTCGTAGCTTCGATTTTAGAGTCATGCTTACGCACGATGAGGTATGGCTGGCGATTGATCGCTTGGCCGCAAATCACAAGATGTCTCCGTCCGGCCTGGCGCGGCGCGCCGGGATGGATCCGACGACGTTCAACAAAAGCAAGCGGACCACCCGGGATGGCAAGGACCGCTGGCCCAGCACGGAATCCGTCGCCAAGATCCTCAAGGCCACCGGCGCATCGTTATCCGAGTTCATCGATTTAATCAATGGCAAGCCGTCGGAGCCGCGCCATCGGCGCGTCCCGCTCATCCGTCAATCCACCGCGGTGCAAGGGGGGCATTTCGATCTGGCCGGTAAGCCCGTGGGCGAGGGATGGGACGAGATCCTGTTCCCGAGCATGAACGAAGCCGTTGCCTATGCCCTGGAGATCAACGATCCCCATCTGGAGCCCGTTTACCGGCCCGGCGACACGGTGCTGATCAGCCCGGATGCCTCGCTGCGGCGGGGCGATCGGGTGGTGGTTCACACCATCAACGGGAACCTCTTGATCCGGCGGCTGATGCGCGAAAGCGCCCTTAAGGTGGAACTCATCCCGGTGAACGGCGAGGCGCCCATGGACGTGTTGGATACCGACGACGTGCGCTGGACATCCCGCATCATCTGGTCCAGCCAGTAACCGCCCGACCTGACCCAAAAATCTGCGATGCGCCCGCCACCTGTCGTGGCGCCGCACTGATCTCTTGCGCGGCGGGCAATCTTCTGTGATAGGGTCGGTTTCGACTTTGGTGCGGAGACATGACGATGAAAGTGTTGACCTACGTGGATGGTGACTGGCTGGAGGGCAATCCGCCGATCATGGGGCCCATGACCCATGCCACCTGGATGGCCTCGGTGGTGTTTGACGGGGCCCGCCATTTCGAAGGGGTCAGCCCGGATCTGGATCTGCACTGTGCCCGCTTGCTGGACTCGGCCACCATGTCCGGCTTCAAGCCCTGCCTGCAAGCCGGGGAGATCCAAGAGATTGCCCAGGACGGCATCGCCCGCTTTCCCAAGGGCGCGGACCTTTACGTTCGTCCCATGATGTGGCCGGAGAGCGGCTTTGTCGCGCCGGATCCGGACTCCACCCGCTTTTGCCTGACCATCCACGATCAGCCCCTGCCGGCGCCCGACGGCTTTTCCGTCTGTCTGTCCAGCTTTCAGCGCCCCCTGCCCAGCATGGCGCCCACCTTGTCAAAGGCGGCCTGCCTCTACCCCAATTCCGCCCGCGCCTTGGTGGAGGCCCAGCAGAAGGGCTTTCAGAACGCGGTGGTTTTGGACGGCTTGGGCAATGTGGCGGAATTGGCCACGGCCAACATCTGGATCGCCAAGGACGGGGCGGCCCATACGCCCATTGCTAACGGCACTTTTTTGAGCGGGATCACCCGCGCCCGGGTCATCGACCTTCTGGGCGGGGCCGGCATCAAGGTCCACGAACGGGTGCTCACCTGGCAGGACATTCTGGACGCGGACGAAGTCTTCTCCACGGGCAACTTGGGCAAGGTCTTGCCCATCACCCGGGTGGAAAAGCGCAGCCTGCAGCCCGGCCCCGTCTTCACCAAGGCCCGGGAACTCTATTGGGACTGGGCCCACCGATAGGCCCCGTTTAGGGCCCTCATTGTGAGCGGCTTAGGGCGTCCGTGATCAGCTTTTTCGATTCTTCCAGGCCATAGAGGGCGAAGAAGGAGCCGATGCGCGGGCCCTGGGATTGGCCGAGCAGGATCTCGTAGAGAGCCTTGAACCAGTCCCGCAGGTTTTCGTAGTCGTGGCGCTTGCCCACCTCGTAGACCCGGTTCTGAATCGCCTCGCCATCGCTGTCCGCGGGCAGTGCCGCCAGTTCGCCGAGCAGGTCCTCCAGGGCGGCCTGCTCCGCCTCGCTCGCCGGGCGATAGTGCTTGGCCGGCTTCACGAAGTCCCGGTAATAGGCCAGCGCATAACCGATCAGGGAATCCAGAACCGGGGCGCTTTGCGCATCGGCGCCCGGCGCGTAGCGGGAGATGAAGCCCCAGAGCACGGCCGGGTCCTCCGTATTGCACACGCTGGCCAGGTTGAGCAGCATGTTGAAGCTGAGCTGGCGGGTGGCGCTAACCGACGGATCATTGAAGGCATTGGGGGTTTGGCCCGCGTGGATGTGCCAGGCCGGATTCTCCAAGCGCTTGTCGTCGCTCTCCTCGGGCAGGCGGGAGACATGGCTCACATAGTCGTCCACCATGCGCGGGATCACGTCGAAATAAAGCCGCTTGGCCGCCTTGGGCTTTTGATACATGAACAAAGAAAGGCTTTCCTGGGGTGCGTAGCTCAGCCACTCCTCCACCGACAAGCCGTTGCCCTTGGACTTGGAGATCTTCTCGCCGGCCTCGTCCAGAAACAGCTCGTAGGTCAAGGTTTCGGGCGGCCGCGCGCCCATGGCCTTGGTGATGCGCGAGGCCAGCTTGACCGAGTCGATCAGATCCTTGCCCGACATTTCATAATCCACGCCCAGGGCATACCAGCGCATGCCCCAATCGGGCTTCCATTGTAGCTTGCAGTGGCCGCCGGTCACCGGCACCTCCGTCTTGCTGCCGTCTTCTTCCTGATAGACGATGGTGCCCGCATCCAAGTTGCGCTCGACCACCGGCACGTAAAGCACCTGGCCCGTCTTGGGGCAGATGGGCAGGAAGGGGCTATAAGTCTGCTGCCGCTCCGCCCCCATGGAGGGCAGCATGATGGCCATGACCTGGTCGTAGACCTCCAAGATCTTCAGCAGGGCCTTGTCGAAGCGGCCGGAGTTGTACCAGTCGCTGGACGACTGGAATTCGTAGTCAAAGCCCACGTTGTCCAAAAACTGCTGCAGACGGGCATTGTTGTGGTGGCCGAAGCTTTCATGGTCGCCGAAGGGATCGGGGATGCGGGTCAGCGGCTTGCCCAGATATTCCGTCATCATGCTGCGGTTGGGGATGTTGTCGGGTACCTTGCGCAGGCCGTCCATGTCGTCGGAAAAGCAGAACAGCCGCGTGGGGATGTCGGACAGGCATTCGAAGGCGTGCCGCACCATGGAAGTGCGCACCACCTCGCCGAAGGTCCCGATGTGGGGCAGGCCCGAGGGGCCATAGCCGGTTTCGAACAGCACATAGCCCTTGTCCGGGGTTTTGTTCCCCACCCGCTTGAGCACCTTGCGCGCTTCCTCAAAGGGCCAAGCCCGGGCGTTGGTCGCCAAGTCCGAAATTGCCGCGCGGTCAGTGCTCATGGTTGTGCTCGTGTTTTATCTGGATCAAGGGTGGCGCGACCCTAAGGCGGGCCGGGCGGGGCGTCAACAAAACTACCGAGCAACCGGCACAATCTCGCAGCATGGCCAAACAATGTTTGCCCGTCGCCGTTGGGCCGGCGTGACAGGCGAGCGCGAGTGTCTATAGTCCTCCCATGGCGACTCCGAAACTTCCAACAGGCCCGGACCTCTTGCCCGCGGTGCCCCTTCTGGCGGTGGGCCGTGCCGAGGCGGCCTGGATCAGCGAGGACGGCGAGGCGGATGTGATTTCCCTGGCGGCCGCGGCCGCGCGGTCCAAGGCGACGGCGCCCATGACCTGTCACGGCAAGGCGGTGGCGGCGCGCCTTGATCTGCCGGGCTTGAACGCTCTGGATGTGCTGGAACTTTACGCCTTCGTGCGGCCTGCCGTCCCTTGCGTTCCCACGATCGCGGGTTTGGCGCGCGCCCTGGGGCTGGCGCCGCCTCCGTCCCTGTTGGGAGCCGCGTCCTGCCTCAGGCAGTGCGCCCAGCGCCTGTTGCGGGAACTGGCCAGCGCCCCGCCGAACCCCCATGGCATGGGCATCGCCTGGACCATGGCGGAGAACGCCTGGCCTTGGGGCGGCGCGGTCTTGGCCGCCCTGGGTTTTGCCGAGGGGCAGGGCAAGGCGCCCCGGCGCGGCCAGGGCATGAACGTGTGGGACCGCTTGCCCGATTGGCGCGACGGGCCGCCCCCGCCGCCGCCGGGCCATCAGCCGGTGGACCCCATCGCGGCGCGGGGCCGCTTGGCCGCGCTGCTGGGCGACGAGGCGGAATCCCGGCCCCAGCAAGCCGACTATGCCACCGCCGTCAGTCAGGCCTTCCGTGCCCGCGCACGTCCCGGCGAGCCCAACGTGGTTCTGGCCGAAGCGGGCACGGGCGTGGGCAAGACCCTAGGCTACATCGCGCCCGCCAGCCTCTGGGCTGAGGCCAATCAAGGCCCCGTATGGATCTCCACCTACACCCGCAACCTGCAGCACCAGATCGACAGCGAGTTGGATCGCCTCTTTCCCCTGCCGGCGGAAAAGGCCGAGAAGGTCGTCATCCGCAAGGGGCGGGAAAACTATCTCTGCCTCTTGAACCTGCAGGAGGCGGTGCGCGAGATCGCGGTGACGCCCCAGAACGCGGTGGCCGTGGGGCTTATGGCCCGCTGGGT
>JANQKX010000140.1 GCA_028280915.1 Kiloniellaceae bacterium | reverse complement strand
GCGCCGGCTTACGCCGTTGGGCGCAAACCATTTTTCCCACGAAATCCAGCTCGGATCCGCGGAGACCAATTGCACCAGGCTTTCCTCGTGGAGGTCTTCGATGCGCGCCAGGGGGCCGGTGATGTAGGCCGGGCTGCACACCGGGAAGATCTCGTCGTCAAAGAGGCGTTGGGCGTCCAGATTGGGCCAGCGGCCGCTGCCGTAACGCACGCCGAGCTGGATGCCCTCGGCCGCCAGGTCCGGCGCCATGTCCCCCGCCACCAAGCGCAGCTCGATGCCCGGATGGCGCAGGCGGAACCGCTCCAAGCGGGGCATCAGCCAAAAACTGGCAAAGGCGATGGTGGTATGCACCGTGATCTCCCGCTTGCGGCCGCCTTGCTTCAGTTCCCGGGCGGTCTCCACGATGCTGCCCAAGCCGTACTGAACCGCCGACAGCAGACGGGCGCCGGCCGGGGTCAGCTGGACCGCACGATGCAGCCGTCGAAAAAGGACCACGTCCAGATGGGCTTCCAAATGTTGAATCTGGCGGCTCACCGCCGCTTGGCTGACGCCCAGTTCCTCGGCCGCCCGGGTAAAGCCCGAGAGCCGGGCAGCGGACTCGAAGGTCACCAGGGCGGTCAGGGGCGGCAGGTCTTTGCGTAAATTTACCATACGATTGAGTTATGCCAATTATGATGTTTTATGTAGTTTACACAGTTTTGACATTACGTAAATCTATGTGACTACACCGGCTGAAACGAGAAAAGCCGGCTGGGGCAGGATCAGATTTTAGGCGCGCGGCAAAGGAGGGCACGGCATGTTGCGGTCGGATCAGCAAAACGGGAACCAACTCTCGGAATGGCAAGGCTTGCGCCGTACGGTCGACCGGCCCTTGGAAGAGGCGCTGGGGCTGCCCAATTCGGCCTATACCTCCCAGGCGTATTTCGAGTACGAGCGGGACAACCTGATGGCCAAGACCTGGACCTGTATCGGCGTGGGCTGTGACCTGCCCAATCCGGGGGACGTTCGGCCGGTGTCCTTTATGGGCATTCCCTTGTTCATGCTGCGGGATCGCCATGGGGCGGTTAAGGTCTTTCACAATGTGTGCAGCCACCGGGGCCTGGAACTGGTTTCCGAGCCGGGGCGCATCAAGAACAACATGGTGCGCTGCCCCTACCACTCCTGGGTTTATGATCTGGACGGCAATCTGCGCAGCACGCCCATGATCGGCGGGCCGGGTCAGAACGCCTGTCCCGGATTCAGCAAGGAAGGCAAGGGGCTGCGGCAAGTGCGCTCGGCGGTATGGCTGGACATGGTGTTCATCAACCTGTCCGGCGATGCACCCGACTTCGTTGATCACATGGCGCCCTTGATGAACCGCTGGTCCCACTATGATTTCAGCCTGCTGCAGCACGGCGGGGCCGAATCGTCCTGGCGCATCGATCTTAAATCAAACTGGAAACTGCCGGTCGAAAACCATTGTGATGCTTATCATTTGCCTTGGGTGCATCCCGACCTGAATCGGCGTTCGCCGTTCGAGGTGCACTATCCGTTGCTGGATGAAAATCTCTTCGCCGGTCAGGGCAGCCGGGCCTTCAGCGGGGAACCGCCGGCCGGCGAGCCCGCCTTGCCCATGTTCCCGGGCCTGACCGAGGCGCAGGAAACCGTCGCCGAATATGTCTCCATTTATCCCAACGCCACCGCCGGCGTGCATGCCAACCATGTCTGGACGGTGTGGTTCGAGGCCCTCTCGCCCGAGGTGACGGTGGAGCGCATGGAGATCTATTACATCGGTGAAGCGGCCTCAGATGACGCCTTCAAGCGCACGCGGGAAAAATTCTGCGCCAGCTGGCTGCAGGTATTTCAAGAGGACCAATGGGTCTGCGAGGCCATGCAGCGGGGCCGCCATTCCCCGGCTTTTTCCGGCGGGGTCTTTTCCCCGGCGCTGGATGCGCCGGTGCACAACCTGCACCGCTGGGTGGCCCGCCAGTTGGACCGGGCGGCGGCGCCCCTGGCCGCGGAATAGCCGGGCCCGGCCCCCTCACTTGTTGGATGGAAACGCTAGGCCGGGAGCTTTAGTGCCCGGCCGGCGCTTTTTTAAGTCTAAGTGCGGGGGCGGACCAGGCTGAGGCCCACCATCATGATGGCCAGCGCCGCCCAGATGTAGCCCGAATGGGTCTCGCCGAAGATGGCCATGCCCCAGAGTACGCCCGACAGGGTGACCACGTATGCGGTTTGGGAGGCAAAAACCGGCCCGGCCGCGCGGATCACATGGAGGAATAGGGCGTAGGCGATGGCGCTGGTGGCCCCCATGGCGACCAAGGCCCAATGGGGCCCTTGCCAGGGCACGAAAAGATCCACGTAGCCGTCGAAGGCGATCATGAAGGGCGCGATCAGCACCGAGGACATGAGCAGCATGCCGGCGGTCAGGGCCAAGGCGTCCAGCCGAGCCGGGCGAAAGATGTCGATGTAGGCGACCTCGCCGGCATAGCTCAGAGAGCACAGCAAGAGCAGGAGCACCCATACCGCTTGCCCCGCCTGCGGCAGGCTTTCTTCCGGCAGGACGATCAGGCCCACGGCGGTCAGCCCTAAGACCAGACCGAGCAGGCGCAGGGGAGTCATGACCTCGCGGCGCAACAGAAAGGCGATGGCGTAGGTGAGCAGGGGCACGATGGCAAAGGTGATGGAAACCACGCCGGCTTGAATCTTCGGCAGGACGAAAAACAGCAGGGTGCCCGGCGCGACCGAGCCCAAGATGGAGCAAATGACGTAAAACCGCAGGGCTTGGGGCCGCAGGCTGGGCGGCCGCCGGCGGATCAGGGCGATGGTGAGCAAAACCCCGCCGCCGATCAAGCCGTTCCAGAAGTTCAGCCCCAGGGGGTGGCCACCGCCGCCGGCCGCGATCTTGCCCAAGGACACGGAGGCCCCCCAGGTCACGCCCATGACCAAGACCAGCAAGCTGGCCGAAAGGCGGCTATAGCTGGTTTGATCAGCGGGTTGGGCTTTGTCGCTCATGCTCGTCTTTCTTTTGCGCGTCGGGCTTTTCCCTTGATCTTCCGTGGCGCGGACGCGAACGGGCCATCCTGCCTGACATTGGCGGCAAATCAAATGGCAAAGAATGCCTTGATCCGCCTTTGGACTCTGTGGCTAAGCTCTTGGGGACAACCCTTTTCCTGAACCATCGAAGTGATGTGCCATGAAACCAGAGCCTGATCTGATCCCCTGTCAACGGGATCTGTTTGACCTTCCCGATGACGTCACCTTTTTGAACTGCGCCTACATATCGCCGCTGTTGAAGACGGCCAAGGCGGCGGCCGAAGGGGGACTGTTGCGGGAGTCCCGGCCGTGGCAGATCACGGCGTCGGATTTCTTCGCCCCGCCGGAAGAGGCCCGCCGGCTCTTTGCCCGGCTCGTCGGGGCGACGGCTGATGACATCGCCTTGGTGCCCTCGGCCAGCTACGGCATTGCCACGGCGGCGCAAAACCTGCCCTTGGCCCGGGGGCAAAAGATCATCCTGCTGGAAGAGCAATACCCCTCCAACGTCTATAGCTGGCGGAGGCGCGCGGACGAAACGGGCGCCCGGATCGTCACCGTGGCCCGGCCCGCCGACGGCGATTGGACGGCGGCCGTCTTGGCGGAGATCGATTCGGCCACGGCCGCCGCCGCCTTGCCCAACTGTCATTGGATGGATGGCGGCCTCTTGGACCTGGCGACCATCGGGGCGGCCCTGCGTCAAGAGGGGGCGGCGCTGGTGGTGGACGCCAGTCAGTCCCTGGGGGTTCTGCCCTTGGACGTGGGCGACGTGCAAGCGGATTTCCTGGTGACGGCGGGCTACAAATGGATGCTCTGCCCCTATGGTTTTTCCTTTCTTTACGCGGCGCCCCAACGGCAGGACGGCCGGCCCTTGGAGGAAAACGCCCTGAACCGGGAGGATGGCGAGAATTTCCGCCTTTTGGCCGACTACACGGATCGTTACGCCGTGGGCGCGCGCCGCTTCGACGCCGGGGAGCGGGCGCACTTTTCACTTCTGCCCGCGGCTTTGGAAACCCTGCGTCAGATCAATGATTGGGGCGTGGCCAACATCGCCGCCAGCCTGGCCGCGCAGACCTTGGCCATCGCCAAGGCGGCCGAGTATCTGGGATTGGACTCCGCGCCCGCTCACCAACGCGCTGGCCATTTTTTAGGATTGAGGTTTCCCGCCAATCGATTTCCCGGCGGGGTCCCCGACGGTCTGGCCGAGGCCTTGGCGGCGGCGAAGGTCTTTGTCTCCCTGCGCGGCGCCAGCCTGCGCGTCACGCCCCACCTTTACAACAATTCCGCCGATGGTGCGCGCCTGCTGTCGGTGATGGAGGACATGCTCGGTTAAGTTCGCTTTTTCGCCGAAGGCGGGCTCTTGCCGTTTTTGTCGCCGCCTTTGCCGGGGGCGGATTTCCGTCTCTGTTTCAAGCGATGCACGTTATCGGCTTCGCTGGCAGGGGCTGGCGTTGGGGCCGGTGACGGCGGCGGTGTTTCCTCCGCCATGGGCGGGCAGGGCAGGGTGAGGATAAAAGTGGCCCCTTGCCCCAAGCGGCTGTCCACCGTGATCCGGCCGCCCAAGCCCTCGGCCAGCTCTTGGGCAATGGCCAGGCCCAGGCCCTTGCCGCCCAGCGCGGCGCGGCCCGGTACTTGGTAGTTGCGCTGGAAAATACGCGCCTGTTCCTTTTTTGCGATGCCCGGGCCGCTGTCCTTGACGGCGAAGGTCATGGCGCCGTCCCCTGCGGTCACTTTCAGCTGGATCTCATCGTCGCTGTTGCAGTGGCGCACCGCGTTGGCCAAAAGGTTCAGCAAGATCTGCCTCAGCGCCCGGCGCGCCCCGGGCAGGCGGGGCAAAACCTCCGGCAGATCGCTGGTCAAGGTGATGCCCTTGCGACTGGCCTGCCCGACCAGAAGGCCATGCACGAACTTGGCCACCTCCAAGGGATCAAAGGTTTCGGCTTCGTCGTCGTCGGCGGATTCGGCGCCGGCAAGGTGCAGCAGGCTGTTCACCAGGTCCAAGAGGTGGTGACCGCTGTCGTGAATGAGCCCGCCATACTCTTTGTAGCGGTCTTTCATGTCACCGAATTGCCAATCGCGGATGATCTCGGAAAAGCCCAGAATGGCGTTGAGCGGCGTGCGCAGTTCATGGGCGACGGCGCGCAGGCGTTCTTCCGGGTCCTGGCCCTGGGCGATCTGCCGTTCCCG
>JANQKX010000012.1 GCA_028280915.1 Kiloniellaceae bacterium | reverse complement strand
CGGCGATGTCGTCGATGGCGCGGGCGAAGCGGTAGAACACCGCCACGTGCGGCCTTAAGGGCGCGGCGATCAGCCGGGAGCCGACGGGAAAGTTCTCGTCGCCGGCGCCTTTGCCGGACGGGGTCTCCACAGTTGTTTGGCTCATTGATCGCCGCTTCCCAAGATCTTGGAACGGGGAGATTTCCGCGCGTCCATCATGTTTCGGTGGTCAGTATCTTATAGGACCCAGGCCCCGTCCATGCCAAGCTTGGCCATTGCCTGTTGCCGTTAAGGTTTGCCGCGCCCCTGGGCGTCTTGGATCCGGCCTTTCCAATAGCCGCCGCGCCCGCGCCAGTACTGCACCGCCGAATCGAAGGTCATGGCGGTGTAAAACAGGGCGGAGAGGGGCAGGAGGGGGGCGAGCCACCAGGGCTGGCGGTAAAAGCGTAGGGTGGGCATCAAGGTGATGGCCATGACCGCCCAAGCGGCCAGGCCGATGAAGCCCAATACGGGCATACCCAGCGCCGGGCCCAGGACCACGGCGGCTGGCGGGATCATGTAGGTGACCACCATGCCCAGCAGCGTGCCGGCCAAGGCCCAGGGGGAATGCTTGAGCTGGCTATAGGCGCTGCGGGAAACCATGGCCCAGATGTCCGCCAGGCGACGGTAAGGCCGGGCCGACACGGCGTCCCGGCTGAGCCCCAGCCAGACCCCGCCGGGCCGGCCGCCCGGGGAGGTCTTGAGCTGGCGGCCCAGGGCGCAGTCGTCGATCAGGGCATCCTTGATGGGCGCGAATCCTCCGGTGTCGACCAGCCGGTCCTTGCGGATCAAGACGCAGCCGCCGGCGGCCGCGGCCATGGCATGGTTGGGATCGTTGACCTGGGAAAAGGGGTAGAGCATCTGGAAGTAATAGATGAAGGGCGGGATCAACAGGCGCTCCCAGAAACCCCGGCAGGACAGCAGCGCCATCAGCGAGACCGCGTCCCGCTGCTCGGTTTCGGCCTTGGCCACCAAACGGCGCAAGACGTTGGATTTGTGATGGATGTCGGCATCGCTGAGCCAAACATAGCGGGCCTCGTCCGCATAGTCTTTCGTTTGGGCCAGGCCGTTTTCCAGGGCCCAGAGCTTGCCCGACCAGCCCGACGGCAGGGGATCGGCCTGGATCACGGTCAATCGCTGGGACTGGCCGATGCGGGCGGCCGCCTCTTGCGCGATCTGGGCCGTCTGATCGTCGCTGCCGTCATCAATCAGAACCACGGCAAAGAGGCCTTCATAGTCCTGGGTCAGAAGATTGGTCATGGTCTGGGCGATCACATCGGCCTCGTTGCGGGCCGGCACCAGAACGATCACCGGTGGCCATTCCCCATCAAAGGGGGCGGCCTGGTCCGGCAGGATCTGATCAGAGCGCCAATAGCCGCCGCGAAAGGCCAGCATGTAGAGCCAGATCGCCAAGGAGATGATGGTGGCCAAGGCCAAGAGTAAGGTGATGCTCCCGGTGAGGCTTCCAGTCATGGGCGCGGCGGTCCTAAGGTGGTCAGGTGGCGGGGCATGATGGCGATTCTTGGCCCAATTGACGATAGCGGTCCAAAAACCGTGCCTTGGCTTCATTGGGGGCGCAGGGCACCAAGTGGTGCGGCGACAGGCCCCGGGGCTGGCCGAAATACTTGCGCGCCTCCCGCTCGCCGAAGCCGGCCAACTGGGTGGCCTCCAGATAGGCGGCGGCCCGGTCGGCCCGCTTGATCAGCTGGGTCACGGTCTTGGGCAGGCTGGCGGGCAGGCCGAAGCGCAAATGAACGGCGGTGGACAGTCGCAGTTCCAGCGCCTTGTAGCTGATCCCCACCGCGGTCTTGAACGGGGTGATGAGA
>JANQKX010000064.1 GCA_028280915.1 Kiloniellaceae bacterium | reverse complement strand
GTGCCTCTGATGGCGCCTCCGGCACCGCCTGATGGGCACTTTCCGGGAGATAATCTATGACGTTGGCCTGATCGCGCTGATCCGCTGCGGCACCGGTGCCGTCCGGTCCCGTGCCCTCACCTCTCCCCTTGGACCGCTTGAAGGACGGGAAATCGGCCCCTGGATCGGCGGACCGCACGGCAGTTTCCTGTCCGAACCAAAACACCGGCCGGGGCCGCCCGGTTTCGTCACAGAAAAGGCCGAAGACGTCCCGTGCCATATGGGGACTGCCCATCAATTCCATCAAGGCCGCGAGGTTGTCGTCTTGATCGATATATTCCCTGGCGTTGTCGCGCAAACCGAACGCGGCGTACCACTCGGTCAGCTCTTTTTCCAAGGCAGCCGCGTTTTCGCCGGTTTCTTCCTGCCAGCGACGTGAAATTTCGTCGATCCGTAACCATTTGGACGGACCTCTATTCATCGGATATGCCGAAGGCTGCTCCTTCCGCATGATCACAACTCCCCCAAAAAAATTGCCAAATACAATGCTGCGTTCACTACAGATATACCCCCTGCCGCGAATCGCTTTCAAAAGTCAATTCTTATAAGTTTAATGGGCCTTAAAAATTCTTAATCTTTGGTTAATCAAGATAATCGGAGTAGAATTTGGCGATTTTCCACCAAAAATCAACAAAAACCCGATGTGATGCTGTAAGCGCTTAACTTTACGGCATATTTTGATTGGCCAAAATCGTATTTTATCATTGTTTTTTTTGTCCTGGTGCAGGCCGCTATGTCTAACCTTTCTGCTTTTCACTTGTGCCGCCTTTTTGCAATAGTGCCCCCTGGATAAAAATGACGCATGATCTTTAGAATCTCCTAATGTAAATACTAGAGAAACGCTTTGAACGCCATGGGGTATCGCGTGTTCTTCTGTTCCGATTGCCGCCGATTGCGGGCCTTCGGGCTGCTGAAAAAGAAAACCGTGACGGGGAGTCGTTGGTCCTATGGATGATCCTTTTCATCGGCGGCTCTTGGCCGAAGCTGTGCGGCAGGAAGAAAAACGCCGCGGCCAGCTCATCCGGGATCAAGCCTGCGAGGCTCTGGCGTCCCGGCCCGGGCTGGAATTTGAGGAACGTTTGCTGGTGCGGGCCGAAAACCTCGATCAGTCGAGGGACCGCCAGGTCGCGCTGAAGCGCCTTTCCACCTTCCTGAAGCTCGTTCTTGCCGCTGGCGTGATATTGGCTTTTATTCTTGGGGTCGTTACCGCTCGCTCTACCTTGGGCGTGACGGCGGATAAACTGGTCAACTTTTTTCTGGTTTTGCTGAGCCTCTTGGGAATCCAGAGCCTGGCGTTGCTGCTGTGGCTTTTGATATTGCCGTTGAAAACGGACGCCCTGGCCAACTTTAGTTTCGGCCGGGCCATATGGGCTATGGCGGCCCGCGGTTTCAGCCGCTTCGACGACGGTCCCCGGACCCAGGCAGTTTTGGCGGCCAGCGGAGAGGTTCAGCTGCGCAGCGGTGTGGCCAAATGGCGTTTCGGCCTGGCCAGCCACGCCCTGTGGCTCGCCTTTGGCCTGGGTGCCTTGCTGGCTTGCCTGTTTTTGCTCAGCGCCCGGCATTATCAATTCGTGTGGGAAACCACGATTTTATCACCGGCCAGCTTTGAAGCGTTGACCCGCTATCTGGCCGTTGTGCCGGGCCTGATCGGCTTTCCCGTGCCGGACAGCGATCTGGTGGCCGCCAGCCAATGGGTGCCCGGGGTGGCCTTAGATCCAGGGGCCGGTACCGCCTGGTCGGGGCTCTTGGTGGGCTCTCTGATCTGTTACGGCCTGTTGCCGCGAGCGCTGCTGCTTGGCCTGTGCTGGAGCCTGGAAAAGCGCGCCCGTAGGTCCTTTCGCTTGGATGAAAGCCAGCCCGAGTACCAGAGGCTGCGCCCCCTGCTCTACCCCCACGCCACCAGCGCGGATACCCGGGCGCCGGAAGCGGAATCCTGGCTGCTATCGGCGCAAGCCTCCCCATCCCAGGCGCCCGCCGTGGGCCGCCAGGGCCTCACCGCGCTTTTGGCCCTGGAATTGAATCTGCCGCCCCGGGGCTGGCCGCCGCCCTTGCCCGGCGTGGACTGGCTGGATTTGGGCGCCATCGAAACCCGCGCCGACCAGACGAAGATCATCGGTTTTCTCCAGCAGATGACGGAAAAACCTCGGGCCATCGTGGTCGCCGTGGACCTGGCCGCCACGCCCGACCGGGGCACGGCCCATTTTATCCATGACCTTCAGGAACAAACCGGGCTGCCCACCTTGCTTTTGCTGCTGCCGGCCCAGCGTCGGGAATCCCGTCTTAGCCCGACGGAATGGCAGCAACGCCGGGATGATTGGCATCACCTGGCACACCAGGCCTCGGTTCCGGACAGCCGCGTTTTCGAGCTTGATCCGGACGAACTCGATCCCGCGACTGCGCCGGACGGCGCGGCCGCGCGCTTGGGTCTGGCCCTTGGTGCCGACAGGACTCCGGTGACGCCATGACCGGGGGCCCTATCGATCAGGATGTCATGAAGGTCGCGGTTGTCGGTCACACGAACACGGGCAAGACCTCGCTCCTGCGCACCCTCAGCCGGGACCGAGACTTCGGCGACGTCTCCAATCGGCCGGCCACCACCAAGGGGGTGGATCAGGCGTTGCTTTACGTTGACGGCGAGGCGCTTGTCGCCCTCTTCGACACACCGGGTCTTGAAGACCCCATGGCGCTGTTGGAGCGTCTGGCGCAAAGCAATCCCAACCGCAGCAAGGATTGGCACGAGACCATCAACGACTTTCTGGCCAGCCCGGCCGCCAAGGGCGAATTTGCCCAGGAAGCCCTGGCGCTGACCCAGGTGCTGAAGTCCGACCTGGCCGTCTACGTGATCGATGCTCGTGAACGGGTGCTGGCGAAGTACCGGGACGAACTGGAGATCCTTAGCCGCTGCGCGGTGCCCATCCTGCCCTTGTTGAATTTTATCGCCAGCCCGGACGCGAAAACGGAGGCCTGGCGCGAGCAACTGGCCCGCTTGAATCTGCATGCCGTGGCCGCCTACGACACGGTGGTGCTGGATGCCCGCAACGAACAGCAATTGTTCGAAAAAATGCAGGTCTTGCTGCACCGCTTCGAGCAGCCTCTCAATAGGTTGCTCCGGTCCCTGGAACAAAGGCGGCAAGAGATTGCCCGGGCGGCGGCCCTGATGATCGCCGATCTGCTGATCGACGGGGCCAGCTACGTGGTGATCGCCGATGACAGCAACGAGACCCATGTGGCGGCGGCCAAGGAAACCCTGGAGGCGGGTTTGCGTTCGCGAGAACAAAAGTGCCTGCAAGGCCTGCTGGACCTCTACCGCTTTCGGGCCGATGACCTGATCGCCACCCCCCTGCCGGTGGCGGACGGGCAATGGGGCGTGGATCTTTTTACCCCAGAGGCCCTGAAGCAGTTCGGCATTCAAACCGGCGGCGGGGCCGCCGTGGGCGCCATGAGCGGTTTGGCGGTGGACGTGATGGTGGGCGGTCTCACCTTGGGCGCGGCCGCCGCGACCGGCGCCGCCGTCGGGGCTCTGGTAGGGGCCGTGGGCGATAGAGGCAGGCAAGTGGTTCATTTACTGCGCGGCAAGAGTGAGCTGCGCGCCGAGGATGAAACCCTGCTCCTCTTGGCCACGCGCCAGGTTGCCCTGACCCAAGCCTTGGCCCGACGCGGACACGCGGCCCAGCAGCCCCTGTCCGACGATCAAGCGGCGGCGCAGGGTGGCCGAAAGGCCAAACCGGCCCTTGATCCTGCAGCGCTAAAAAAACACCTGCGCCTGGCCGCCGCCCATCCCGAGTGGTCCGAGCTGAACAAGGGCGCGCGGGGGCTGTCGGATTCCGGCCGTCATGACCTGCGTGATGCCTTGGCGGCCTTGATCGGCACCGCTTTTGGAGACGGGGCATGATCCCTCCGGTTGCCTATATCATCTTGCCGGCCCTTGTCCTGGTGGCCAGCGGGATGGCCATGGCGGGGCGGAGCGTGGCAAGCAGCTTGGTCAGCAAGTTCCAACATTTCGCCGGCGGAGTGGTCTTGGCGGCGGTCGGCCTGGAACTGCTGCCTGCGGCCCAGAACGCGGGCTCTACCGCCGGTTTGGTGGTGGGGTTTTGTGCGGGCTTCGCGCTCTTACTGGCCTTGCAGCGCTTCGGGGACCGCTTCGGCAT
>JANQKX010000011.1 GCA_028280915.1 Kiloniellaceae bacterium | reverse complement strand
TTCCGCCGGTCCCGCCGGTGGACTTCACCAAATTCGGTCCGGTGGAAGATGTGGAAATGAGCCGCATCAAAAAGATCTCAGGACCTGCCCTGCACCGCTCCTGGCTCAACATTCCCCACGTGACCCACAACGAGGAGGCGGATATCACCGGCCTGGACGCCTACCGGCGCGAGCTCGATACCGCGGCCAAGGCGGAAGGATACCGTGTCACCTTATTGAGCTTCGTCATCAAGGCCTGCGTGTCGGCCTTGAAAACCCATTGGGAAGTGAATGCGTCGCTCCATCCCGACGGAGACAAGTATATCCGCAAGCACTATTACAACATCGGCTTCGCCGCCGACACGCCCCAGGGGCTGGTGGTGCCGGTGATCAAGGGCGCCGATGCCAAGGGCATCATCGAGATTTCCAAGGACCTGAGCGCGCTGTCCGCCAAGGCCAGGGAAGGCAAGCTGTCCCCCTCGGAGATGTCGGGCGCCAGCTTTACCATTTCGTCCCTGGGCGGCATCGGCGGGACCTCGTTCACGCCCATCGTCAACGCGCCCGAGGTGGCCATCCTGGGGCTGACCCGGGCCAAGATGCAACCCATCTGGAACAAGGAAAACGAAAGCTTCGAGCCCCGCCTGATGCAGCCCTTGTCCCTCTCCTATGACCACCGCGCCATCGACGGCGCCTTGGCGGCCCGCTTTTGCGCCACCCTGAAGCACCTGCTCGGCGACGAACGCCGCTTGATGCTGTAAGGGAGAGCGATTATGGCGACGATCGAGGTCAAGATCCCCGACATTGGCGATTTCAGCGATGTGCCGGTGATCAACATCATGGTGGCGCCGGGGGACACCGTCGCGGCGGAAGATCCCTTGGTGGAGCTGGAAAGCGACAAGGCGACCATGGAAGTGCCCTCGCCGCAAGCGGGCAAGGTGGCCGACATCAAGGTCAAGGAGGGCGACAAAGTCTCCGAAGGCCACGTGATCCTGACCCTGGAGATCGCGGGGGAGGTTGCAGGTGCCGCCAAGGCGCCGCCCCAGGGCAAGCCCGCCGCTGCAACTTCGGCCCCCGCGTCGGCCAACTTGGAACGGGGCGACCTGCACGGCCAGTTTGTTGTCCTGGGCTCCGGCCCCGGCGGTTACACCGCTGCCTTCCGGGCGGCCGATTTGGGGTTGAAAACCATCCTGATCGAAAGCCGGCCCACCTTGGGCGGGGTCTGTCTCAACGTGGGCTGCATTCCCTCCAAGGCTCTGCTGCACGCCGCTAAGGTGATTACAGAGGCCGAGGAAATGGCCGAGCACGGCCTGTCCCTGGGCAAGCCCAAGATCGACCTGGACCGACTGCGCGGCTGGAAGGACAGTGTGGTGGGCAAGCTGACCGGCGGTCTCTCCGGCCTGGCCAAGGCCCGCAAGGTGGAAGTGGTGAAGGGCTATGGCAAATTCGTGTCCCCTCATATGATCCAGGTGACCCAGGACAATGGGGAAACCAAGCGGGTTTCCTTCGACAACTGCTGCATCGCGGCGGGGTCCGAGCCGGTGGAACTGCCGTTCATCCCCCACGACGATCCCCGGGTGATGGATTCCACCGGCGCCTTGGACTTGGCGGATATCCCCAAGCGCTTGCTGGTTCTGGGCGGCGGCATCATCGGTCTGGAAATGGGCTGCGTCTATGACGCCCTGGGGTCCAAGATTACCGTGGTGGAACTCATGGACCAGATCATTCCCGGCGCCGATCCGGACGTGGTCCGGCCCCTGCACAACCGCATCAAGGGGCGCTACGAGGCCATTCACTTGAAGACCAAGGTCACCGCGGTGAAGGCCGAGAAAAAAGGCCTGAAGGTCAGCTTCGAGGGCCCCAAGGGCCCCTTCGAGGATACCTTCGACCGGGTGCTGGTCTCGGTGGGCCGGCGGCCCAACGGCAAGATGATCGACGCGGAAAAGGCCGGCGTGGCCGTGGACGAACGCGGCTTTATCGCCGTGGACGAACAGCAGCGCACGGGCCAGGCCCATATCTTCGCCATCGGCGACGTGGTGGGGCAGCCCATGCTGGCGCACAAGGCCGTGCATGAAGGCAAGGTGGCGGCCGAGGTGGCGGCCGGGCACAAGCGGGCCTTCGATGCCATGGTGATTCCCTCGGTGGCCTACACGGACCCGGAAGTGGCCTGGGTCGGCCTGACCGAAGGGGAGGCCAAGGCGCAGGGGCGCAAGGTGGGCAAGGGGGTGTTTCCCTGGGCCGCCTCTGGCCGCTCCCTTTCCCTGGGCCGCAGCGAGGGCATGACCAAGCTGATTTTCGACGAGACGGACGACCGCGTGCTGGGCGCCGGTATCGTGGGCCCCAACGCGGGCGACCTGATTGCCGAGGTGGCGCTGGCCATGGAAATGGGCGCCGATGCCACCGACATCGGTCAGACCATCCACCCCCATCCCACCTTGTCGGAAACGGTGAATTTCGCCGCCGAGATGTTCGAGGGTACGATCACGGATCTCATGCCGCCGAAAAAGAAGAAAAAATAGGGCTGGCGCCCGGTCTTCTCAGCGTCGCGAAAGCAGGGCAGCCCCTTCCGGGGTTTGGGTCAACGCCCGTCCTTTCAACGCCAATCTTCGCTCTGGTGCGATTTGCCCAGAGTGTTCCGGCAGGCCGTGATCTCGGCCAGGAAACGGGCGCGGTGGGCCGCCGGCATATCCGGGTTGGCATCCACGAAATTCTGATAGCAGGCCTCGGTCCATTC
>JANQKX010000002.1 GCA_028280915.1 Kiloniellaceae bacterium | reverse complement strand
GAAAACGGTCCAGCTCCTCAAAGGAAGGCTGGGTGTTCGCCTTGGTCAGCTCCAACCAGGTCGAACACCCAGCCTTCCTTTGAGGAGCTGAACCGTTTTCTCCAGGCCCATCCAGGCTGGCCGTCCGAGCGCACCATTCGGCGTCGTGCCGAAGTGGCCATGGTCAATGAAATCTCGGGCAATTTCGCCCTGGCCGGCCTGTCCGGCAAGGACGGGCTGACCCAGGTCCTGCCCTGGTTCGAGGCCAAGGCCCCGCTCACTCCCGAGGGCACCACGCTCATGGCCGAGGCCCTGTTGTCCCAGGGTGACGCCGAACAGGCCAAGGCCCTGGTGCGGCAAGGCTGGATTACCTTGTCCTTCAGCGGCAACCAGGAAAGCCTCTACCGCTCCCGTTTCGCCAGCTGGCTGACCCACGCGGACGATCTCGCCCGTTTCGATTCCCTGGTCTGGGAGCGCAAGAGTTCCGCCGCCATGCGTCACGCCAAACGTCTGGGCCAGGGTTATACGGCGCTGGCCCGGGCCCGTATTCGACTGGCCGCGCGCCGCCCCGGGGTGGACGCCGCCATCAAACAGGTTCCGGACAGTTTGCAGGATGATCCGGGCCTGGTTTATGACCGCCTGCTGTGGCGCACCCGCAAGCATCGCTACGACGATGTGCTCGAGCTTTTGCAGCCCATCGGCGCCGAGGTGCCCCATAAGGAACGCTGGTGGCCGATCCGCACCTGGGCGGCCCGCCAGGCCCTGCGGGACGATGACCCGGCCTTGGCTTACGAGCTGGTGACGCCTCATGGCCTGGATGCGGGCGTGGGCTTTGCCGAAAGCGAATGGCTCGCCGGCTGGATCAGCCTGCGCCGCCTCAACCGCCCGGCTCAGGCTTACGACCATTTCGCCGAACTTTACAACGGCGTCACCACGGTGATCAGCCGGGCGCGGGGCGCCTATTGGGCCGGCCGGGCCGCCGCCGCCATGGATCAGCGGGAACTGGCCCACAAGTGGTATCTGACCGCCGCCCAATACAACACGGCCTTTTACGGCCAATTGGCCAAACGGGCCCTGCCCGAAGCGGTCGCCGCCCTCGGCGGCAGCTCCGCCACGGCCCGGCGGGTGGTGGTTTCCGACGCGGACCGGGCGGCCTTCCATTCCCGGGAAGTGGTTCAGGTGGTCCACCTTCTGGGGCGGCTGGACGCGCGCAAGCTGCAGGCCACCTTCCTGCGCCACCTGCGCAACGGCGCCGCCAACGACCAAGACTATCACCTGGTCGCCGAACTGGCCGACGCCATGGGCCGCAAGGATATCGCCCTCAGCATGGCCAAAAGAGCGCAAAACAAGGGCCTGCACCTGGAAGACTATCTGTTCCCCCGCGAGGATCTGCCCACGACCGAGCAGGCGCTGGACATGGCGCCGGAAAACAGCCTGGTTTTCGCGGTAATCCGCCAGGAAAGCGCCTTCGACCACCGTGCCATCAGCCACGCGGGCGCCCGCGGCCTCATGCAGCTCATGCCGGGCACGGCCAAGCTCACGGCCAAAAAGGCCGGCCATCCCTACAGCAAGGCTCGGCTTACCATCGACAAGAACTACAACATCAAGCTGGGCAGCCACTACCTGCAGAGCCTGATCGACGACTTCGACGGTTCCTACATCCTGGCCCTGGCCGCCTATAACGCGGGTCCGGGCCGGGCCTACCGCTGGATGCGCGAGAACGGTGATCCGCGGAATCCCTCGGTCGATCCCGTCGACTGGATCGAGCAGATCCCCTTCAACGAAACCCGCAACTACGTTCAGCGGGTCCTGGAAAACCTCGCGGTCTACCGGCAAAGGGGGAGCGCCCCTTACGATACCTGGGCCTCGCGCCCCACGGATTCCCCGTCGTGAGGCCTTAAAGAAGAGCGGCCGCCGCGCTTAAGGATGGCGGCCGGCAGAGCTTGTCAGCACCGCCCGCCTCTACTACCGTTGCGGCCTTCAATAAGCTGGTCGCGGGGGTCTCATGCCAGGGGAAACACCATTAAAAAAGCAGGTAATGCGGAGCGCGGTTGACGTTTATGTGCTGCTCGCCCTGATCACGCTGTTTTTTGTCCTTTCGTTCCGGGTCCTCTCGCCCTTCGTCATGGTCCTGGTCTGGGCCGCGATCCTAGCCGTGGCCCTTTTCCCCCTTTTCGCCTCCCTGGCCCAAAAACTGGGGGACCGGAAAGGCCTGGCCGCCACCATTTTGGCGCTGATCGGACTGATCATTCTATTTTTTCCCGCCGTCTTCGTGGTGGAATCAGCCGTCGACACCGTCGCCCCCCTGGCGAGCGCCCTGCACGACGGTAACGTGGAACTGCCGCCGGCCAACCCCTCGGTGAAAGACTGGCCCCTGATCGGCGAGCGGATCTTCCGCCTGTGGAACCAGGCCAGCAGTGATCTGGGCCAGGTGCTCAAGCATTTTGCTCCGCAGCTGAAAGACCTTGCCGCCTTCGTATTGAACATGGGCACCGCCATGGCGGCCGGCCTGCTGCAGTTCGCCCTGTCGGTCATTTTCGCCGCGGTCATCCTGGCCTATGCCCAGCCCCTGTCCCAGCTATGCTACCGCCTGGCCGCGCGACTGGCCGACGACAAGGGCCGGGAACTGGTCGACATGGCCGGCGCCACCGTACGCAATGTGTCAAAGGGCATCCTGGGCGTGGCGGTGATCCAAGGCGGCCTGGCCGCCATCGGCATCATCGTGGTCGGCATGCCATTTGCGCCTTTCATCGGCGCCTTGGCCATTGCTTCCAGCATCGTTCAGGTCCCGTTCCTGGTACTGATTCCGGTCATCATCTACGTGTGGACCGCCGAGCCCACGGTGACCGCGCTGATCTTTACCGCCTATATGGTGCCGGTGCTGATCAGCGATAACTTTCTCAAGCCCATCTTGATGGCCCGGGGTTTGGAAACCCCGATGATCGTCATCCTCATCGGGGTGATCGGCGGTACCGTGGCCGCCGGCTTGCTTGGCCTCTTCATGGGCCCGGTTATCCTGGCGGTCTTTTATCAGATGGTCGTCTATTGGACCGCGACCCCGGACGATCCGCCCACGGCGGACTCGAAAGAAAAAGCCGATGAGGCAAGCTGACGGCCCGGCCCACCGGTGCCCCCGGCGCGGGCTGACCAGGCAGGCCCGCAAATGAGCCGGCTCGTGAGCATCATCGACCGCTGGCGTTTTCGCTGCCTCTTGGCCATGCTGGTGCTCGCCATCCTGGTCCAGCCCTTGACCCAGCACGTCACTTGGGGCGGCGAACTCATGATCCTTTGGTTTGCCGCCATTTTTGCCGCCGCCTTTCGGGTCACCCACACGGCCCGGTCCTTTTCCTGGCTCGGCACCGCCCTGGCCGTGCTCTGGGCGATCGTGTCCCTCATGGCCCTGTTCGATGCCCTGTCCGGCAGCAAGACCGCTGCCCTCATGGTGACCATCCTGCTGTCGGCCCTGGTATCCTGGCGCATCCTCGAGCTGCTGCTGCTGGAACAGCAGGCGGACCGGGATTCCCTGGCCGGGGCGATTTTCGGCTATCTGCTCCTGGCCGTGCTCTGGGGCGAAATCTACAGCGCCATCGAAATTTGGGCGCCCGGCTCGTTTTCCCTCTCCGAAAACGCCGAACTGGGCTCGGAGATGCTTTATTTCAGCCTGGTCACCATCACCACCCTGGGCTACGGGGACGTGCTGCCCCAAGCGCCCTTCGCCCGCATCCTGGCGGGGACCGAGGCGGCCGTGGGCACCCTCTACATCGCCATTCTCATTGGCCGGATCGTGGGTGCGCTGAAGGCACCGACTCGATAAAGCGGCGCAGGGTGGCGATGAAGGGCACCAGAATGCTCACCGCCGCCATGGCATAGATGGCGCCAAACAGGATGTCGCTCACCCGGGCCACCACCTCCACGCTGTCGGCCAGCGGCAGGGGCGACAGCACCAGGCCGAACAGCACCACGAAGGCCACATAGCCCGGCAGAATGATCGGCGTCCAGGTGGGCGTGCGCACCATGAGCCACGACAAGAACAAACTGGCCGCCGCCGTCACGGCGATCAGCAAAAGCCCATCGGGCTGCAGGGTGACCATCAGGGCGGTGACCGAGGCGACCAGGCCGCCCAGGCCGTTCCCGATCACAAAGGCAATGCAATAGTTGGTGGACTGGGCGATGCCCGGCTGGCGCAACATGGTCGCCATGGTCAACAGCGTGACCATGGACGCCACGCCGTCCGCGTTCAGGTAAAGATGGGCCGGCAGAATGACCAAGGTGGCGATCAGGGCCCGCAGCGCCACGGGCAGGCGGGAGTGTTGATCGTCCTTGGGCTTGGGCGGCGCGGGCGGCGGCGCCCGATTGGGGAACAGGCAATAGGCCAGGTACACCAGGATGAAAGAGGCGGCAATGGAGATCACCAAGGCGACCACGACCGTATAGGCCAAGCCGGTGGATTCGCTGGCCAGCCCGGTGACCACCACCGTCATGGTGATGGACAGCACGCCGATCACCGCCGTGCCCTTGCGAAAGGCCATGGCGAAGCCCCAAAGGTAAAGCAGCCCCACCCCGATGGCATACATCCCGGGGTCTTCCACGGTCAGAATGGACACCGCGTAGGCCACGGCCGAGGTGGCCGCCGCCGCGCCCACCAGCACGATGATCATGCGGCGGCCCGGTGGCACCCGCGATGCCGCCATGATCTGCAGCGCCAAGATGGGGGCCAGCATGGGCAAGGGCGCGCCGCGCAGAACCTCGAAGACCAGCCCCAGGGTCACCGCGAAGGCCAGCCGCAAGGCCCAGTTTTTTGTATCGGCGGCCTGTAGCTCAGCGGCCATGGGGCGTTTTGCCGTCAGCCATGGGAGAACGCGTCACGAGACATAGGTCAACAGGGCGATCAGGCGAACCCGCGCCCAAGCGATGGCCCGCATGACGAAGTTGTCGCTGGAATAGATCATGACCGCCGCCTTGGAGCCGTAGCGCGCGCCCTTGGGCATGCGGGTGGGATCAAAGGTCAGCTGAACGGGAAAGCGTTCCGGGTTGGCCAACCAGCCCGACTCGCTGGTGGATTTGGGCAGCCCCGTGGTCGGGTCCACGTTCTCGCTGGCGATGCCCCAGCCGATGCTGCGCACCTCCGCGTCGTAGACTTGCCCCGGCAAGCTATCCAACACCACTTCTGCCTTTTGCCCCGGCTCGATCACGTTCAGGCTGTTTTCCCGCATGGGGGCTAAGAGCCAGATATCCTCGGAACTGATGAAGGTCATCACCGGCTGGCCGGCCACCACGGTCTGCCCGACGGAGAGCTGCAGATTGGTGACCACGCCCCGGGCCGGCGCGGTCAAGCTGGTGCGCGCCAGGTCATAGCGGGCGTCTTCCAAGGCCGCGAGGGCATCCTGGATCTGCGGATTGTCCTGCCCTTGCGGCCCCAGTTCCTCCTTGGCTCGGCGCAAATCCGCCTCGGCGCTTTCGACCACCGCCTTGGCTTCGTCGATGGCCGCTAGGGCATCGTCTTCCCGTGCCTTGGGATAGACGCCCCGGCGTACCAGCTCCAGAACCCGCTCGGACTGGACTTCCACATTGGTCTGGGCCGCCCGGGCCTCGTCCAACTTGGCTTGGGCCAGGTCCACCGAGGCGGTCGAGGCCCCCACATCCTGCCCGGCCTCGGCCAAGCGCGCCTCGGCCTGATCCACGGCGATTTGGAAGGGCGTGCGGTCGAGGACGAAAAACTCGTCATTGGCCTCCACCACCTGGTTGTCGGTCACCCCGACGACCTCCACCCGGCCATTCAGCTCCGGCGCCACCCGCAGGACAAAGGCCTGCACCCGCGCATCCCCGCTGAACGGCGTGGTGCGCGCGGCGATGACGAAATAAACAAAAATGATCAGGGCGATCCCGATGGCGATCAAGGTGATGCGGCGTAATCCCGCCAGGTCGCCGCCCTTGCCCTCGGTTTCCTTGCCGCCGGACTCCTTGCTATCGGAAACCTGATTGTCCGGCATCCGGGCCGCGTCTGGTTCCGCCGTCTTGCTCTCGTTGCTCATCTTGAATTTTGATCCCCCCCGAGGTGCTCAAGTGCCAGCATAGGCCGAAAAAGCGCGGCCATTCAACCGGCCAGGCGGCGCGGCAAGGCTCCCGGCCCGGCCAACTCCCCGGTTCCGCTAGTGTTTTTCGATCAGGCTGGCCAGATAATCCCCATAAGCGCTCTTGCCAAGTTGCGCGGCAAGACTGGCCAGCTGCCCATCGTCGATGAAACCCATGTAGTGCGCCACCTCCTCCACGCAGGCGATTTTCAGACCCTGGCGGTGTTCCACCGTGCGCACGAACTCACTGGCCTCCAACAAGGAGTTGTGAGTGCCCGTATCCAGCCAGGCAAAGCCTCGTCCAAGCTGCTCCATGTGCAAGCTGCCTTGGGCCAGATAGGCCGCGTTCACATCCGTGATTTCCAACTCACCCCGGGCCGAGGGCGCAAGACCCGCCGCGATGTCGACCACTCGATTATCGTAAAAATAAAGGCCCGTCACCGCCCAAGGCGACTTAGGGTGCTCCGGCTTTTCCTCCAATCCAACGATCCGGCCCGCCGAATCCAGCTCGGCGATGCCATAGCGCCGGGGCTCGCTCACCCGATAGGTGATCACCGTCGCGCCGGAGGATCGGGTCACCGCCCGTTGCAGAATCTCCGGCAGGCCGTGGCCGAAAAACAGGTTGTCGCCCAGGATCAGGGCGCAGGGGTCATCGCCGATAAAAGCCTTGCCGATGAGAAAGGCCTCCGCCAGCCCGTTGGGTTGGGGCTGTTCGGCGAATTGGAAATCCAGGCCCCACTGGCTGCCGTCCCCCAGCAGGGCACGAAAGGCCGGCAAATCTCGGGGGGTGGAAATCACCAAAATCTCCCGGATTCCCGCCAGCATGAGCGTGGTCAGGGGGTAATAAATCATGGGCTTGTCATAAACCGGCAAAAGCTGCTTGCTGACCGCCAGGGTAATGGGGTGTAGCCGGGTGCCGCTGCCGCCCGCGAGAATAATGCCTTTCATGCCCTCTCCCTGCCCGTCTCCCGAGCTCCGATTTGACTCAGCGCCGCCTCCAGCCCCGGTTGCCAATCGCCCAGTGCCACGCCGAAGCGCGCCTTGGCCTTGCCGCAGTCCAGCACCGAATAGGCCGGGCGCACCGCCGCCGCGCCAAAGGCCGCGCTGGAGATGGGTGTGATGACCGGGACCGGCCGCCCCAAGGCCGCCGCGCAAGCGAAAATTTCCCCGGCAAAGGCGTACCAGCTGGCCGGGCGGCCGCTGCAGAGGTGATAGGTTCCCCAGGCTTTTTCCTCATTTTCGAGAGCCTGCCCCAGCATGCCGAGCAGCGCCCGCGCCAGATCCATGGCCGGCGTGGGGCAGCCCTGCTGATCATCCACGATGGTCAGACTGTCGCGGGTTTCAGCCAAGCGCAGCATGGTGGTCAGAAAGTTCTTGCCCGTCGCGCCGAACAGCCACGAGGTCCGCACGATCAGGTGACGGGCACACAGCTCCCGCACCGCCGCCTCGCCCGCCAGCTTGCTTTCCCCATAAACGTTCAGCGGCGCCGTCGGCGCCTCCTCCCCATAGGGGTTGTCCGCCGCGCCATCGAACACATAATCCGTCGAGACTTGAACGAGCGGTAGACCCCGCTCCGCACAAGCCCGCGCCAGGTTCGCCGCCCCCTCTCCATTCACAGCGAAAGCTTGCGCCCGCTGACCCTCCGCCCCATCCACGTCGGTGAAGGCCGCGCCGTTGATCACGGCGTCGCAAGGAAACTTGTCGAGCGCCGCCGCAATGGACCTTGGGTCGGTAACGTCCAATTCCCCGCGGCCAAGGGCAGTAACCGCAAAGCCGGCCGTGCCTGACAGCGCTCTAAAGGCCGTGCCCAACTGGCCCGCACCGCCGGTGACCAGAACCCGCCGCTCCATTACGCCGTCCCGCGACGCAAGCCCAGGCGCTGGCCGTCGTAGCGGCTCTCCAGAATGGGGCGCCACCAAACTTCATTGGCCAGATACCAGTCCAGAGTTTTTGCCAGCCCGGTCTCGAAGCTTTCTTGCGGCATCCAGCCAAGCTCCGATTTTACCTTGCTGGCGTCGATGGCATAGCGGGCATCGTGCCCCGGCCGATCGGCCACGAAGGTGATCAGCTCCCCATAAGAAGCGCCGTCGGCCCGGGGCCGGCGGTCATCCAGCAAGGCGCAGAGCCGGCGCACCAGGTCGATGTTCCGCCGCTCGCAGTTGCCGCCCACGTTATAGGTCTGTCCCGGCCGCCCCTTGGTCAGAATATGGTACAGGGCACGGGCGTGGTCCGCGACGTAGAGCCAGTCGCGCACGTTGGCGCCCCGGCCGTAGACCGGCAAGGCCTCCCCGCTCAACGCCTTCACGATCATCAGGGGGATGAGCTTTTCCGGGAATTGGTAAGGGCCGTAGTTGTTGGAGCAGTTGCTGATCAAAACCGGCAGGCCATAGGTGCGATGCCAGGCGGCGGCCAGGTGATCCGACGCCGCCTTGCTGGCCGCGTAAGGCGAATTGGGCGCGTAAGGGGAACTTTCGCTGAACAACCCTTCCGCACCCAGGGACCCGAACACCTCGTCGGTGGAGACATGGTGGAAGCGGAAGCGTTCCTGGCGTTCCGCCGGCAGACCCTCCCAATAGGCCAACGCCGCGTCCAGGAGGTTGAAGGTACCCTCGATATTGGTGGAGATGAAATCGGCCGGGCGGTCAATGCCCCGGTCCACGTGGGTTTCAGCGGCCAGATGCAGGATGGCATCGGGACGATGCTCGGTGATCACCCGATTGACTCCCGCCCGGTCCCGCAGATCCACCCGTTCGAAGACATAGCCCTGAGCCTCCTGGATCGACGCCAGGGCAGCCGGGCTCGCCGCGTAGGTCAGCACATCCAGGTTGACCACCTGGGCGCCCGCTTCCCCCACCAAGTGGCGGCACACCGCTGAGCCGATGAAGCCGGCCCCGCCCGTCACCAGTACTTTCATGCCCGAACCTACTTTCTTCTAGAACTCAAAATAATCCGGCAAGTCCTTCAGATTAGGCCAGTTTCGATCCTTTTCCGTCAAGCTATCCCGGCGCGCGCAGGTCGGCCAGGCAATGGCCAGATCCGGATCGTCCCAGGCCAATCCCTTGTCATGGGCGCGGGAATAATGGCCGGTTACCTTATAAAGCACCTCTGTGTTGTCTTCGAGGCTGCAAAATCCATGGGCAAAGCCCACCGGCATGAAAAGCTGGTTGCCTTCCGCCGCCGACAATGTGACGCTCGCATGCCGGCCAAAAGTCGGCGAGCCCCGGCGCAGGTCCACGGCCACGTCCAGGATCGCCCCGCGCACCACCCGGACCAGTTTCGCTTGCTCAAAGGGCGCGGTCTGGAAATGCAGTCCCCGGATCGTCCCCTTTTCCACCGACAGGGAGTGATTGTCCTGCACAAAGGTCTCGTCCAGTCCCGCCTCGAGCCAATCCCGGCGATTGTAGACTTCCGAAAAGAAGCCCCGATGGTCCCCGTGCCGCACCACTTCAATTGTCAACAGGCCGGGAATGGTCGTCGGAATAATTTTCATATTTGATTATTGGTTAGCACACTTCATTCAAGCATCAGACGAACTTGCGCCATTGCCTCACCGTTTCACCCGACCGAGAACGCCGATCAGGAACTTCACCACTTTCGCCTGGGTCTTCACCATCCAAACAAAGGCCCGTTGCTCCGAGACGATGATTTGCCTTTGCCAGAAGATCAGCTTCTGAAAGACGCTGCGTTCCAGATGATAAATCTTAAACGCAAGGCCGGTCATGTTCGGATTGAGATCTAAATGATGGGTCATTTCCGGTTGGGGCCGACGATAGCCCAGGGCGTGGCCTTGACGCACCACCGGACGCAGCATACCGGGCGTATTCGCCATATAGGCTTCAAAAACCTTGATGCCGCCCCGGTCGATGCTGAAATGCTTGTTGCGCAGGCGCACCTCCGAGATGCGGTACCAATAAAGGGCTTCGGGAACCACATAAAGTGCAAATCCCGCCAAAACGGCACGGACGAAAAACTCCTGATCTTCCTGACCTACGCCAAACTCTTCGTGAAAGCCACCCAGTGTTTCAAAAGCGCTGCGCCTGACCAGGGAGTTGGAATCGCCGAAGGTATTGGACCACATCCCCTGGGTCAGATTGGCACCGCAAAAGATGTTACGGCGCACCGGCTGACCATCGGCCGGCAGGTCCTTGCCGATGAACACATCGGCAAAGCAGGTCAGGACGTCCGCTCCGCTGCGCTCGGCGATGGCAAACAACTGGGCCAGCTCCTGGGGCTTGGCCATGTTGTCGTCATCCATGAACATCAGATACTTGCTGCACGCCTCCCGGGCGCCCGTGTTCCGCGCCGCGCCCAGGTAGAGATTCTGCTGCCGGATCAGCCGCCAGCCCTTGGCCGTCAGCCGTCCTTCCAGCTCATCCAGATAACGATGGGTCTCCGGCTTTTTGCTGCCGTCGTCGATCACGTAAACGGTGAAGTCTTTAAAGGTCTGCCGGTCCAGGGAGGCCATGGCCTGTTCCAGCTCCCTTGGGCGGTCATGATGCACCAGGCAGACGGTGATCGCCGGCGCGTCCCCTGGACCGTCGTCGTCTTCCCGGGAAACATGGCATCGCGCCCGGTTTTGCAGCAGGACCTGGTTCCAGGCCATCCATCGGGCGGACAGGGCATCGCCGTCGAGCACCGGCACGGCGGGGGCCACTCCCGC
>JANQKX010000686.1 GCA_028280915.1 Kiloniellaceae bacterium | reverse complement strand
TTGCCCTGCTGCGCCGGGCCGCCGAACTGGACCCCGTTTCGCCCCTGGCGCTGACCGACATGGCCGAGCAGTATCTGGCCCTGGGGCAGATGGACGCGGCCGAGCAGGTCATGGCGGACGCCATGGCGCGTTGCCCGCGGGACTGCGACCTGATTATCAAACAAGCCCTGTTGAGCCTGCGCCGGGGCAACAAGGAAAAGGCCGTGGCGCTGTGCCAACAGGCCCTTGGCATCGATCCCCAGCTGCTGGGCGCCCACCAGATCCTGGGCACCTATCAATGGGAAAAGGGCGAGCTGGCCAAGGCCACCGAGCATCTGATGATCGCCCGGCGCCAATCCGGGCGGGTGCACGACCCCAATGCCCTGCTGGCCGGCTGCCTTTATGCCATGGGGCGGTCGCGGGAAATCGACGGGCTGACCGCCTGCGCCACCGAGAGCCAGCTGTTCCTGGAGGTCATCACCCAGGCCTTGTGGACCTGGCAGGCGGAAAAACTGGAGTACTGCCGGCACTTATTGCTAAGGGCCAACGATATCCTGCCGCGCCTGCCCCGGAACGCCCCCCGGCGCGGCCTCTACGTTCTGTTCCAGCGTCTGCTGACCGCCCTGCTCAACTTCGGCGCGGCCAATGCCCAACGCTATGAAATGCCGGCCGATGCGGTCCTGGCCGTGGTCGGCGATACCCACTGCCTGCCCGCCTGCCATCTGCCGGTGCCCTTTCAGGGCCAGCTGCACCGCATGCGCGCCATGACCGTCTTGGATGCCAAGGCCCGTCACCTGGTGGACGACACCGGCAACCCGCAACGCAGCGCCTTTGAAAAGGCCCTGGACCTGCTACCCAGCGGCACGCAAATCCTGATCAGCCTGGGCGAATTGGATTGCCGCCACGACGGCGGCTTGCTGGCGGCGCTGAAGGCCGATCCGGCGTCGCGCCTGGAGGCTCATCTGTCCGACTTTGTCGGGCGCTACGTGGCGCGGGCCTGCCAGATGGCGAACGAACGGGGATTGGAGCCCGGCTTCCTGGCCCCGCCCATGCCCAACGTGCGCCTGAAAAACCTGCCCTTGGAGGACCGGGAGCTGTTCACCGCGATCAACGAGGCGTTCAACCGCCAGCTCAAGGCCGCCGTGGCCCAAGCGGGGCGGCCTCTGGTGGATCTCTACGCTGCCACCCGGGATGGCGAGGGCAAACCGCTGCAGGACAGCTTCATCGACGGCCACCATTGCTTGCCGTCGGCCTATCTGACGGCTTTTGAGGCGCTGGCAGATCAAGGCGACGCTGCGGACCCGGGCACGGCCTAAAAGAGTTCGCTGCCCCGTTGCCGGACGGGGTCGGGGAAATCCCGGTAAAGGGCAAAAAAGATGTCCTTGACCAGGGAATTGACGCAGTGGTGAAAGCCCTCCACCGGGCCGTCGCGCCGGGCCACGAGATTGAAGGCCCGGTCCAATTGGGCCAGGTCCGCCACATGGATCATGATGTGGAATTCGGGCAAATGGTCCGGGCCCAAGCCCAGCTTGCGCCGGGTGATGCGAAAATCGGCGATCAGGTCCTGGTCGCGCAGGTGACCCAAATAGGCGGCGGTCCGGTCACAGAAGTCGGTGTCCTTCACCCCGTCCTTGAGATTGCACCAAATATGATAGATATCCATAACAATGCCCCGTTAACCTAGACCGCGACCCGGCAGATGATCCGCCCCACCGCCCGGTTGACAAGACGGGCTCAGTGGGCATCTTGAGCCCCTCACCTCCTACAGGAAACGACGCCCCGATGATACCCCGCTATAGCCGCCAGGAAATGACCCGAATCTGGGAGCCCGAGAACCGCTTTCGCATTTGGTTCGAGATCGAGGCCCATGCCTGTGACGCCCAGGCGGAACTGGGGGTGATCCCAAAAGCGGCGGCCGAGGCGGTCTGGGCCCGCGGCGCCTTCGAGGTGGCCCGGATCGACGAGATCGAGCGGGAAACCAAGCACGACGTCATCGCCTTTTTGACCAACCTGGCCGAGCATGTGGGCGACGAGGCCCGCTTCGTGCACCAGGGCATGACCTCGTCGGATGTCTTGGATACCTGCCTGGCCGTGCAGCTGACCCAGGCCAGCGACCTGCTGCTGGCCGATCTGGACCGGGTCCTGGCGGCGCTGAAAACCCGGGCTTACGAGTTCAAAGACACCCTCTGCGTGGGGCGCAGCCACGGCATCCACGCGGAGCCCACCACCTTCGGCCTGAAGCTGGCGAGCCACTACGCGGCCTTTGAGCGCAACCGCCGGCGCCTGGAAGCGGCCCGGGCGGAGATCGCCACCTGCGCCCTTTCCGGCGCGGTGGGCACCTTCGCCAACATCGACCCCCGGGTCGAGGCCCATGTGGCGGCCAAGCTGGGCCTGGCCGTGGAGCCCATCTCCACCCAGATCATCCCCCGGGACCGCCACGCGGCGTTCTTCGCCACCCTTGCCGTGATCGCCAGCTCGGTGGAAAACCTGGCGGTGGAAATCCGCCACCTGCAGCGCACCGAAGTGCGCGAGGCCGAGGAATACTTCGCGCCGGGGCAAAAGGGCTCGTCCGCCATGCCCCACAAGCGCAACCCGGTGCTGACGGAAAACCTGACCGGCCTGGCCCGGGTGGTCCGGTCGGCCGTGGTGCCCGCGCTGGAAAACGTGGCCCTGTGGCACGAACGGGACATCTCCCATTCCTCCGTGGAGCGCATGATCGGCCCCGACGCCACGGTGACCCTGGACTTCGCCCTGGTGCGCCTGGCCGGCGTAGTGGAAAAGCTGCTGGTCTATCCGGAAAACATGCAAAAGAACCTGGATCAGCTGGGCGGCCTGGTGCATTCCCAGCGGATGCTTCTGGCTCTGACCCAGGCGGGGCTGAGCCGGGAAGCCGCCTATCAGGTGGTGCAGCGCAACGCCATGAAGGTCTGGACCGAGGGCGCCGACTTCTTGAGCCTGCTGCGGGAAGACCCGGACGTGGCCGCTCACATGGACCAAGCAAGCTTGGCCGAGAGTTTTGATCCGAGCTATCACACTAAGGCGGTGGAGCAGATTTTCGCGCGTGTGTTTGGGCCGGGAGACGGTCAATGACTCCGCAGGAAACGCAAAAGGACGTCGGCGGCGCCGTTTGGATTGGTCCGAAGCAGTACGCGGTCTGGCCCGAGGGGCAGAAGATCAAGGGCCGGGGTGACAACGTGCTGGCCATGACCCAGTTCGAGGACGCGCCCGAATTTCACCCCAGCCTGATCAGTCGCCTGATGGAGCTGGACGCGGACCCGGCGTTTAAAAAGACCCGTTCGGTCTCCACCTCCGGCACCAAGATCCATTTCATGGAGTCCTGGGGCTGCCCCGAGGCGGATCTGCTGAACGCCCGCGCCCAAGCCTTTTATAAAAAAGCCTTCAAGCAGCCGAGCGCGGCGGTGCACATTGCCTGGGCCAACCTCTCCCGCCACGGCGACTACATCATGCCCCACAGCCATCCGGATTCCACCGCCAGCGTGGTCTATTGCGTGGACACGGGCGACCCCAACCCGCGCGATCCCCTGGACGGCCTCCTGGCCATCGTGGACGCCCGCTACGACGCCTGCTGCCAAACCGACGAAGGCTTCATGACCACGCCCTTCATCCCCAAAATGACCCCGGGCGCCATGATCATCTTCCCCAGCAAGCTGGTGCACTGCGTCAACCCCTACGCCGGCCAGCGCCCGCGCATTACCTTTTCCTGGGACATCAACACGGAACCGGTCGGCAAACCCCGCCTGCCCGAGGAGCTGCGGGAGAGCTAGGGACTGCGTCCCATGGAGTCTGGACGGGGTTAGATGCGCATGGACCGAGCCAGCTGGCGTCGCGGCGCCCCTGGGGGTCATCGTGAAGACATAAATCTCGGATAGGAGGTGGGAAGCCTCGTTTGCCACGAGGGTCCCGCATTGCCGCCCCTACGCGCCAAGGAGCCCTGCCATGACCCAAGCGCCGGACCGTGATATGGAGAAAGCCTATTCGACAGCCGAGTTTGTCGCCAAGCTGCGCCGCCTGGCCGATTGCCTGGAAAGCGGCAAAAATTTCGAGATACAGGTCGCCGGGGAGCGCATCTATGTGCCGGACCGGGCTGTCTTTAACATCGAGCACGAACGGGAAGGCGGCGCGCAGGAGCTGGAGTTTCAAATCAAGTGGCGCGACTGACAATCCTTGGGGCGGGCCAGCATGAAAGCGGCTGCCGGCATGTCGCCCGCGGAAACAACCTGATTTGGAGAAACCATCTGCTTTAGGCCAGGTATCTGCTATGGTAGGGCTCGCCTCAGAGGAGAGCTTGCCTTGCCCGTTGCCGGACCGCCCCTTGATCAGCCCGTGGCCTTGCCGGACCTCTTGCGCCGGGGTCTGGCCGCGGGCCCCGATGAGCCCGCCCTGCTCTCCCTCCAGGCCCGTTGGAGCTGGCGCCAGCTGGACCGGGACGCGGCGCGCCTGGCCAAGAACCTGCTGGCCCTGGGCCTGCGCCCCGGCGACCGGGTCGCCTCCCTGCTGCCCAACCGCTGTGTCACCATGGTGCTTTATCTCGCCTGCCTTCGAGCGGGCTTGGTGGCGACCCCCTTGAACTATCGCTACATGGCGCCGGACACGGACCACGCCCTGGCGGTGAGCGAAGCCGCCCTGCTCATCGCCCATGGGGAACGGGACCAAGACATCGCGCTGAGCCAGCAAGCGCCCCGGCTGCCCCTGGGCCGGATTTCCTTCGAGGCCGGCGGCGGCGACCGGAGCCTGGAAGGCCTGATCGCGCGGGAACCCCCGGAGATGGATCTGCCGGCGCCCGACCCGGCCGCGCCGGCCTTTATTTTTTTCACCTCCGGCAGTACCGGCTCGCCGAAAGGTGTCACCCATACAGGCGAGACCATGGGCTGGATCGCCGCCAGCCTGGCGGCGGGGCGTGCCTTTACGCCCCGGGACACCTTCATGACGGCCTCGTCCCTGTCCCACGGGGCGGGGGTGTGCCATTCCCT
>JANQKX010000744.1 GCA_028280915.1 Kiloniellaceae bacterium | reverse complement strand
GTGGTGGGCTTTGCCTATGGCGGCATCATCGCGCTCTACCCGGTGGCCGCCTCCCGGTTCTTTGGCTTGGCCGAGGGGGCCCGCGCATACGGCATCGTGTTCACCTCCTGGGGGCTGGCCGGCCTCTTTGGGCCCGTCATGGCCGGCCACCTCTACGACCTCACCGACAGCTATCGCGCCCCGGCGCTGGTGGCGGCCGCCGTCGCGGTGGTATCCTGCGGCGCCGTCTGGCGCCTGCCCAAGTCCTAGGCTTCGCTGTCCTTCTGGGGGGATTTGCCCCAGTCAAAGCCGATTAGGAAGCAGCCGTTTTCCGTGCGCGAGTTGTGCTCGCTGCCGGGGGGATAACTGACGAAATCCCCGGGCTTCAGCCGGGTCCCGTCGGGCTCGATCAGGTCCCCTTCCAGGATGAGGTAGTCCTCCATGCCCTGGTGCTCGTGCCAGATGGTGGTGGCGCCCGGCTCCATGCGGATGACGTAACAGCCGTTCTCGTTGCCGTCGGAGTCGTAGGTGAGGGGCAGCCAGCCCATGTCGGGCTGTTCCGGCCCTTCCATGTCATAGACGCGCAGGGCCGCCTCATAAATATTCACAATCTTCCGGTTTTTTGTTGCTTGGGTCATAATGGGGTCTCGGCAGTTGGTTCTGTTGACAGCTTGCCGCGCTTGCCGCTGTCCAAACCCCAGTTTATATGAAGCAGGGGGCCGCAAGCCAGTCTGCGTTTTGACGAATCCCGGTCAAATCGATAGAATTGGTTGGAATTGGCACTATCGAGTGGGTAAAACCTGCGAGCGTGCGCTCCGGCGAAAGGGGGCGTGAGGTCTTGAACAGTAGTAAGGGCGCGGTATCAGCTAAACATGTCTAGGTCATCCCGCTCGTCCGCCGGCTTTGCCGCGGCCGCCTTTCCCAGAATGGGCATCAACACCGCAACCGAAACCGTGAAAGTCGGTTTTCTCGCGCCCCTCAGCGGCGAGGTCGCCACCTGGGGGGAGCCGGGGCGGGATGGCTGCCTTATTTGGGCCGAAGGCGTGAACGGGCGCGGCGGCATCAAGGTGGGCGACCGGCGCTACAAGCTGGAGATCGTCTCGCAAGACAGCCGCTACGACCCGGAGCTGGCCCTGCGCGGGGCCAAGAAGCTGGTGCTGGAGGAAGGGGTCAAGTTCATCATGATGCTCGGCGGGGACACCTATCCCGCCGTGCAGGACTTTTTCAATCAGCGCAAGATGCTGGTCTCGACCCTGCTGCCCAGCGATCTGTCGCCGGACACGCCTTACCTGGTGGCCCCTTGCGAGGTGCACCCCATTTACAACGTGACCGGCGTGGCGTGGCTGAAGGAAAACCGCCCCGAGCTCAAGACCGTGGCCATGTGTGCCCAGGACGATTCCCTGGGCTTGCCCTCGGTCGCCACCTATCGCGCCGCTTTCAAGGCCGCCGGCTGGTCCCTGGTGCGGGAGCGGCTATTTCCCAGCCATACCACCGACTTCGCGGCAATCGTGACGGACCTGCTGAGCGCCGAGCCGGACGTTTTGTGCTGGGACACCTGCTACGAGCCCTTCGTGCATGCGCTCAGCGAAGAGGCCTATCGGCAGGGTTTCAAGGGCCAGCTCCTGTCCTGCACCTGCGACAATTATCCCCAGCTGGTCGCGAAGACCAGCCGGGAATTCATGGAAGGTTTTGTCTTCCAGTTCCCGGATTTCGATGATCCGGCGCTCAACGACCCGCGGGTCAATCTGACCCGGCCCAACGAGTTCTACGAAAGCTTCAACCGGCGCTTTCCCGGGACCTGGAGCGCGGTGGCCTGGGAATACGCCGCCATCCTGGAGCTGTGGAAGGCCGCGGTGGAAACCGCCAATTCCTTCGAGCCGGTCTCGGTCATGGCGGCCATGCGCGCCGGCGGCAAGCACGCCTTCGGGGATGCCCGCTGGTGGGGCCGCCAGCTGTTCGGCATCGACCATGCCTTGGTGGGCAACTGGCCGGTGGTGGTGATTCGAAACGGCAAGGCCCGCATCGCCCAGTTCCGCTCCATCCCCGAGTGGTGGGACCAGCACGGCGAGCTGCTGCTGGCGGAAATGCGCGGCCTTGGCCAAATGTGGGACCAGCGCCCCCAATTCATGCGCTCCGCCGAATAGGGGCGGGCCCCGGCCAAATCCTTCCCCGCCAGCCTCTTTTCTCCAGCCTCGTGTTTAACACGACGGGGACTTAGTGATCGCGCAGCAGGTCCCGCTGCACTTCGGTCATGTGCAGCTTTGAGAATTCCACCGCGCTTTCGATGTCCCGCGCCTCGATGGCCTCATAGATGGCACGGTGCCTGGCCTTATAGTCGCGGATGCGGTTGGGGGAAAAGATCTGCGCCTTGTTGCGCGCCCAGTGGGCGTGCCGGCGCACGTGGTCGATCAGCTCGTAGATGCCGAACAGAAGGGGGTTGTGGGCGCCCCGGGCAATCTGCAGATGAAACTCCAAATCCCAATGAGAGAAATCCTCGGCGCTGGTGGTCACCGTATCCAAGCCGCGCAGGCAATCCTTCAGGCGGGCGATATCCCGCGCCGACATGTTGATGACGGCCAGGCGCACCATTTCCGGTTCCACGATGGAGCGCACCACGTTCAATTCCAGGGGACCGGTGATTTCGGAGATTTCCAGCAGGCGCGCGGGCAGGTCGGGCGTGTGATTTTGGTTCGCCTCGGCTTCCACATCCTTGGGGGCCGCTTGGTCGTGGGCGGCGCCGGCCGGCTCGCGCAGAATCACGAAGCTGCCGCTACCCGGCCGCCGGGCGATGGCTTGGTGGCTTTCAAGCAGGTCCAGGGCCTGGCGCACCGTGTTCCGGGACAGGCTGAATTCCTCGGCCAGGTGGCGCTCGGCGGGCAGGCGGGTGCCAAAGGGATAGGTGCCGGAGGCAATGCGCTCGAACAGGGCATCGGCCAGGAGTTTCACCGATTTGGTCACCGGATGGGTCAGCCTGCCATCCCGCTCCCAAGGCGGCACCAGGGCCAGATTCCGTTCCGGAGGGTTAAGCGCCAATTTTATTGCCTTAGAATTTTACGCCCGGATCTTTGCATGCCCCAGATCTTCGCGTACCGCTGCCTTACCGGTTCATCCCTATCGCGTTTTTCCCGATTCCCGCAACGGTCAAGTGGGGCGCGAGGGGGGCCAGGCGCGCCGCAGCGGCCCCTGGCCCCCAAATCGCTTACTCGGCCGCTTCCGTTTGCAGGTAGCTTTCCAGGGAATCGTCCAGAGCATCCTTCCACAAGGTGTGGTGCACCGGTGCCATGGTCCCGGTCATGACGGACTTATAGCCATTGTCCCGGAAGGTCATGATGTTTTTCTTCTTGTGCTTCTTCCACTGATAGAAGGCTTCCTTGGCGCCGTTGATATCGAAGCTGGGATAGTCGGTCAGGTCGATCAGCCGGCGGGTATATTCCCCTTGAAAGTCGATGGCCCCGTAGTCGTCGGCCAGATTGTCTTCCACCTCGCGCCAATGGGCGATGTCCTTTTCCATGTCGTACTTGGAAACGGGCACGTCCAGGCGGCCCAGCATGATGTCCCGGGCGTACCAGGCTTGCGCGTCGAACATGTTGAAGGTGAACCACTGGTCCTGCATGCCCAGGTAAAAGAGCTTGGGATTGGCAGTCCAAACCACCCCGTTGTAGAGGTGAACCGGATAGAGCCGGTTGTTGGTCTTCAGCTTCAGATTCTCGGCCATGAAGGGGAAGAAGTGCAGATAGCCGGTGCACAAGATGATGGCGTCCACCTCGGCGGTGGTGCCGTCCTTGAAGGTGGCGGTGTTCCGGTCCACCTTCTGCAACAGCGGCACTTCCTTCCAGTTGTCCGGCCAGTCAAAGCCCATGGGCGCGGTGCGGTGGCTGACGGTCACCGACTTGCAGCCGTATTTCCAGCACTGGGAGCCGATGTCCTCGGCGGAATAGCTGGTGCCGATGATCAGGATGTTCTTGTCCTTGAATTCCAGGGCGTCACGGAAATCGTGGGCGTGAAGCACCCGTCCGTTGAAGCTGTCAAAGCCCTCGAATTCCGGCACGTTGGGGGTCGAGAAGTGACCCGTGGCCACGACCACGTAATCGAACGCCTCGGTGTATTCCTCATCCAGGTCGTGGTCCTTGACCGTGACCATGAACTTGCCGCTGCCGTCGTCATAGGTGACGTGGCGCACCACGTTGCGGAAGCGGATCCATTTGCGCACGTTGGCCTTTTCCACCCGGCCCTTGATGTAGTCGAACAGCACCGAGCGCGGCGGGTAGGAGGCGATGGGCCGGCCGAAGTGCTCCTCGAAGGTGTAGTCGGCGAATTCCAGGCCCTCCTTGGGGCCGTTGGACCAAAGATAGCGGTACATGGAACCGTGCACGGGCTCGCCGTACTGGTCCAAGCCGGTGCGCCAGGTGTAGTTCCAAAGGCCGCCCCAGTCGTCCTGCTTTTCGAAACAGACGATTTCAGGGATCTCTGCGCCCTTTTGGGCCGCGGATTGAAAAGCCCGAAGTTGCGCCAGCCCTGACGGCCCGGCACCCAATACGGCAACGCGTGGTCTCATGATTTGTGTCTCCTTAAGACTCCCAGACAAGAATTCCCCGGCGCGCTTTCGTCCTAAGCCCCCTTGCGGCGGGGCCGAATCGAACCGGGGACCGAACTTTGTTCCTCAATGTTCGCCCTTTTGCCTGGCGTCCGGGTGCGATGCCGGCGCCAGGGCATCTATTTGGCCGCAGTTGCGTGGAGCCCAGGGGGTAAATTTTCCCAAAATTGGTACCCGCGGATCAGACAAATTAGATCCAATTGCAACCAAAACTCCGGCAATCTACGCAAAACGGCCCGCGGTGTCCACCAAATTCTGACCAACCATACCCAATCAATCGGTTTTCGGGCTTGCGGTGGGTTGATCTGTCCGTGAGGGTCTTGGGAGGGAGCGGGTCGGATCCGGGCGCTTTGAGGGACGGCATTCGGCGGGATTTTTGTTGTCGAGTGCGGCGTCGCCGTCAGTTGGAAAGAGGAAGAATTGGCTGTTTTGAGCCATTTCAGCGGCCGTTTCGGCTGCCTTTAATTCCGTTTGCATCCTGAGCGGTGCCAAGGCGCGAGGCCTCGGCCGGATGGACGAAGGTCGAAGATGGTCGCGGGTTTGGGGGCGGTGCTCGGTCGGGCACGCTTGGGCGGCCGATACGCGATGGCGGGTCCAAACACTTTAATGCCGACGATCCGAGGTCGTAATCTGGCCCAACCAAATTTGACCAATTTTAACCTGTGAGGCTTTTCTTTGACAGGGGCGTCTTGTCTTTGGTACGGTCCTAGGTGCTGTACGGGGCTGGGCAATAATTAATTGGTGTAAATTGGTACCATCGACGACGGTGGCCGAATTACGGGAGGACATGGGTGATGGCAAGCGTTGAGGCGGCCGGCCGCTGGCCGCTTGGGACCGGGCGAATCCTGCGGCCGGGGGTGCGCAGCTTGCCCATCGGGCAGGAGCGTTATCGCGTGAAGGGCGGGGGCTCTCTGGCCCTGCGCTTGACCGGGGGCGACACCCTTCGGATCGTCGACGTGGAGGGACGCCAACCTTGCGAAGTGGTGGCTTTCCGGGACGATGGCCAGGCCGATCCGGGCCTTCTGGACGGGGCTGCCGGGCAGGTCCGGCCGGGTGCCGCCGAGGGGTTCGGGGCGCTGCTGCGCTCGGACAAGGGGCAACTGGCGGCCCAACTGTCTAGATTTGGCCTCGGCCTGCAAAGCGGCCTGTCCCCGGACCGGGCCCACATGCTGTTTTCCGGAGAGAGCAAGGCCGGCGAGGCGGCGGAACTGACCGCGACGGCGCCGGCGGTGGTGGCGGTCATGGCGCCCGGCGGCCCCATGGCGGTCTCGGCGCAAAATCCGCCCACGGACCTGGAGGTTTTTGTCACCCGTGCATCGGCGCCGGCTGAAGGCGAGTCCCATCCCCTGCCGGCGCCCTTGGCGGAGCCGCGTCTGGACCTGCGCATCGACCGGCGCACCGCCCAAGCCTACGAAGTGCGGGCCGGCGAATGGATTCAGGTCATTGACGTGGACGGGCGCCAGTGTTCCGACCTGCAGGTCTTCGACCTGGCTCAGTTGGAACGCGGCGTGGAACGCTGCTTGGATGTCACCACCACCCGCACCCTGATGGCCCAGGCCTATCCCGGCCCCGGCCTCATGGCCAAGTATTACGATCAGGACATGCAGGCCATGGTGGAGATCGTGCAGGACTACTGTACCCGGCACGACGCCTATGGCCTGGCCTGTACCGCCAAGTACTACGAGGACATGGGCTATCCCGGCCACGTTAACTGCTCGGACAACTTCAACGGTGCCCTGCGGCCCTATCAGGTCGCGCCCCGGCGCGGCTGGGCGGCCATGAACTTTTTTTACAACACCAACATCGACGACCAGAACCAGTTTTACCTGGACGAGCCCTGGTCCCGCCCGGGGGACTACGTCCTGCTGCGGGCCCTGAGCGATCTGGTGGTCGTTTCCTCGGCCTGCCCCTGCGACATCGATGCGGCCAACGGCTGGAATCCGACGGACATTCACGTGCGGGTCTATGACCCCAAGGAAGAATTCAAGCGCTCCATCGGCTATCGCAAATCAACGGAGGCAGATGCCGAAATGACCAAGGAAACCGGCTTTCACGCCCGCACCTCCCAATTGACCCGCAACTTCGTCGAATACAGCGGCTACTGGCTGGCCAATTGTTACACCAACCACGGCGCCATCGCGGAATACTGGGCCTGCCGGGAAAAGGCCGTGGCCCTGGACCTTTCGGCGCTGCGCAAGTTCGAAATCCTTGGGCCCGACGCGGAAACCTTGATGCAGCGCTGTATCACCCGCAACGTGCGCAAGCTGGCGGTGGGGCAGGTGGTCTATACCGCCATGTGCTATGACACGGGCACCATGATCGACGACGGCACCCTGTTCCGCCTGGGCCCGGACAATTTCCGCTGGGTCGGCGGCTGTGACTACGGCGGCCAGTGGCTGCGCGAGCAGGCCGCGGCCATGGGACTGGAGGTCTGGGTCAAGTCCTCCACCGATCAGCTCTCGAACCTCTCGGTGCAAGGGCCCTTGAGCCGGGAAATCCTCAAAGAGGTGATCTGGACGCCCCCTACCCAGCCGAACATGGATGAGCTGGGGTGGTTCCGCTTTGCCGTGGCCCGCATCGGCGACTACCAGGGCATTTCCGTGGTGGTCTCGCGCACCGGCTATACGGGCGAATTGGGCTACGAGGTCTGGTGCCACCCCGATGATGGCCCCGCCGTCTGGGATGCCATTTGGGCCGCCGGCGAACCGCGGGGCATGCTGCCCATGGGGCTGGAGGCCTTGGACATGCTGCGCATCGAGGCCGGGCTGATTTTTGCCAATCAGGAATTCGACGACCAAACCGACCCCTTCGAGGCGGGCATCGGCTTTACCGTGCCCCTGAAGTCCAAAAACGAGGATTTTATCGGGCGCGACGCCTTGGTGGAGCGCAAGGCCCATCCCCAGCGCCAACTGGTGGGTCTGGAACTGGCGGGGGAGGAAGTGGCCGCCAGCGGCGACTGCGTGCACGTGGGCCGGCTGCAGGTGGGCACGGTGACCTCCGCCACCCGCTCGCCGATCCTGAAGAAAAACATCGCCCTCTGCCGCATCGCCGTTCAGCACGCCGCACCGGGCACTCAGGTCGAGGTGGGGAAACTGGACGGACAGCAAAAGCGACTGCCGGCCGTGGTGGTGCCCCTGTCGTTTTATGACCCGGGCAAGGAGCGGGTGCGCATGTAACAAGGTCCGCGGGCCGGCCCGACGGACCGCCTTGGGGGCGCAATCAGGGCTTTTTTTCCAAAAGCCGTTCTGCTAAGTGAGCTTTCGGTCCCGCTTGTCCGGTACGGGCAAGTCCGATGGGCCGTGGTGGTCCATAATGACCACCGTGCGAGGGTCTCAGTTTTACGGCAGGACAGAATGACGAAATCCGTAGTGGTGATTGGCGCCAGCCATGCGGGCACCGCCCTGGCGGAAACCCTGCGTCGCAAGGGCTGGGAAGGCGATATCGTGGTGCTGGATCGACTGTCCGGCCCGCCGGTGGAGCGGCCGCCCCTTTCCAAAAAGGCGCTGCACCCGGAATGGGAATCGGATGATAACCTCTTGAAGGCCTTGCAGTGGTTCCAGGACCACAACGTGGATTTTCGCGACGGGGTGAGCGCCAGTGCCATCGACCGGGCGCAAAAGGTGCTGCGCCTGGAAGGCGGCGAGACCATCCCCTACGATCATCTGGCCATTGCGACCGGCGCTTTCCCGCGCCAGCTGCCCGGGCCGGGCGCCGAGCTGGAGGGGGTGCTTTATCTGCGCACCGTGGTGGACGCGGTGCAAATGCAAAAGGAAGTGGGCAACGCGCAAAAGATCGTCGTTGTCGGCGGCGGCTACATCGGGTTGGAGGCCGCGGCCTGCCTGGCGGAGATGGGCAAGGACGTGACGGTGATCGAGTATGCGCCGCGCCTCCTGGCCCGCGTGGCGACCGAGCCCATGTCCCGGTTTTTCGAGGAGATGCACCGCAACCATGGCGTGACCGTGTTGACCGGCGAGGGCACCAGCGAGCTGCGCGGCGATGGCCGCGTGCACACGGTGGTGACCAACAAGGGCCGGGAAATCGCGGCCGACTTGGTGCTGGTGGGCATTGGCGTCATTCCTGAAACCCAAATGGCCGAGGACGCGGGCCTGGAGGTGGACAACGGCATCCTGGTGAACCGCTATTGCCAGACCAACGATCCGGACATCTATGCCATCGGCGACGTGGCGCGGCGCGAGGGCAGTCCCGGGGGCCTGCGCATCGAATCCATCCACAACGCCCAGTTCACCGCGGTCAAGGTGGCCGATCACATCCTGGGCCTGGACCTGGGCAAGGAGGAGTTGCCCTGGTTCTGGTCCGAGCAGTATGGCCACCGCCTGCAAAGCGCCGGTGTGGCCGTCAATTGGGACGACGTGATTTGGCGGGCGGAGGACAAGGCGGAATCTGGCTCGGCCTGGACCTTCCTGGGCGATGAACTCGTCATGGTCGAGGCCTTCAATCAGGTGCAGGCCTTCATGGTGGGCAAGCGCCTGATGGAAATGGGCAAGTCGCCCGCCAAGGCCGATCTCGCCGACCCGGAAGTTCCGCTCAAAAGTCTATTGAAGCGTTAGCGACCGAAGGAGCCGCCAAGGAAGAGCTGAAATGCGCAAAATCGCTGAAATGTCCCGGGTTGCGGGCAAGCAAAATCTTGTCAAGGCCGTCGCGATGGTGCATCTCCATAGGATTGCTTTCGGTTCCGGGTTCGTTTCGCCCCCCAGTGCCGTACCGCAGGCCGGTTGTTTGAATTCTTTACCGCAAGACAGGTAAGCCCCAAATAAGAACATCGAGAAGAAGATAAGGAATCTGGCCCCATGCCCCGCATCTATTTTACCAAGCCGGACGGCGAGACTGTCGAAATCGAAGCCAAGGAAGGCCAAACCGTCATGGAAGTCGGCCGCGATGGCATGGTGGGGATCGAGGGGACCTGCGGCGGCTGTATCAGCTGCGCCACCTGTCACGTGGTGGTGGACCCGGAGTGGTACGAGAAAGTGGGTGAACCCGACGAGGATGAAGAGGACATGCTCGACCTGGCCGTGGGCCGGGAGGAGCGCTCCCGCCTGGGCTGCCAGATCGTCATGTCGGATGATTTGGATGGCCTCAGCGTGACGGTGCCCGAGGAATTCTGACGACCCTTGGCCGCCGCAAGTTTGTGATGGGCGGCAGGGTTCTATCGCCCGTGCGCAAATCATGCATCCAAACTTAAACCGACCAGCCGGTCGGCCCCGCGCCCGTTTTGGCGGCCAAACAACCCCAGGGGGGCCAAATGACCCCATGGCGGGCAAATTGCCCCTTTAGCTTCCCGATAAATCGACCCATTATGGTTCCCTAACGCTCAGGTGCATCCAAGGCGCCTGATCTAAAAAAGATTTGGGGAAGGCATTTTCTGGTTCGGGAGGCAATAGACCATGGGAAGCACGCCTAAACTTCGGGGACTTTCGGAGATTCTCACCTTTTTCCGCAAGAACGAAACGCCGATTTACTTCATATCACCAACCGCCTTTAATCTTTTGGGCGTGGAGAAGTTCGTCCACCGGTTTTATCACTGCAATTATTTTGACTCCTTCGAAGGCTGGCATCCCCGCGTGTTCGTGCCCCAGGAACTGGGCTATCGGGACTTCCAGTCCATGGAGGAGGTCTGCAACTATTTGCTGTCTCACAAGGAAGTGTCCGACCGTATCCGCAAGGGCGGCAAGGGGCCGGCCCGGCTGATCTTCGTCATGTTCGACGAGGAAACCGAAGAGCTGGCCAAGGAACTGGGGGCCCAGGTCGCCTTGCCCCCGGCGGCCCTGCGGAAGCGCTTGGATTCCAAGATCGAGACCACGCGCCTGGCCAACGAGGCGGGTATCGCCAGCGCGCCCAACGTGATGGGCCGCGCCGCCAGCTTCGAAGAACTGATGGACATGGCTGAAAAGGCCAATCTGGGCACCAGTTTGGTGGTGCAGACGCCCTATGGGGATTCCGGTCGCACCACCTTCTTCATCAAATCCCGGGACGACTGGGACAAAAACGCCGAAAACATGGTGGATGAAGAGCTCAAGGTGATGAAGTACATCAACCACATGCCCGGCACCCTGGAGGCCTGCGTCACCCGCCACGGCACCCTGGTCGGCCCCGTGCAGACCGATATCACCGGCTTTGCCGAGATCACGCCCTATAAGGGCGGCTGGTGCGGCATCGACATGGACCCGCGCATCTTTAACCAAAAAGTGCGGCGTGGCCTGGCCGACATGGCCCGCGCCCTGGGCGACCGCCTGCGGGACGAGGGGTACAAGGGGGTCTTTTGCATGGACTTCCTGATCGACACCGACGACGGCACGCCCTACCTGGGCGAGCTTAATCCGCGGATTTCCGGCGCCAGCCCGCTGACCAACCTGACCACCGCCCACTATGGCGGCGTGCCCATGTTCCTGTTCCACCTGCTGGAATACATGGACGTGGACTATGAAATCGACCTGCGCAAGATCCAGCGGCGCTGGAACGAGTTCGATTTTTGGAGCCAGTTGATCCTGAAACAGACGGAAGACCGGGTGAAACTGCTCACCAAGGCGCCCCACACGGGCATTTACCAGATGGACAAAAATGGGGCGATCCAGTTTCAGCGCAACGAATTGGACTGGACCAACGTTATTGACAATGACGAGGCCTTTTACCTAAGGGTCTACAAGGAAGGGGACTATACCTACAAGGGTGCCGACCTGGGTGTCGTGGTGACCCGGGGGCGGATGCAGACCGGGGATCGCCAGTTGCGCGATCGGGCCAAGCTCTGGGCGGCGGCCGTCAACGCCGAGTTCGAGGGTGTTGATCCGGAAAAATTGCCCCAGCGGCCGTTGCATCCGCTTAGTTCCAAGTTGTTTTAAGATAAAGGGCCATGGCCCTGGAGATGACATTGCAGTTTCGTACCATTGACGAGGCCAGCCTTGGCCCGAAATGGCAGGATTGTTTCGCGGCCCATTGGCCGGCTTACCGGGGTTGGTTCCTCAGCCAGGGGGAATCGGCCCGGCCAACCTACCGCCAGGTGGCCCGCGCCCTGAACCATCACATGGGCGAGCTCGTGCCGTCGTGGGAGCGTATGTCCGACCTGGCCGGCGGCGGTGATTTCGCCGCCCGCTTCCTGGGGCAGCTCAATCCGCCGCCGTTCTTTGCCGCCTGTTCCCAAGCCATCCTGCCGGGCAACGAGGCCACGGGTCAGCCGCCCATCATGGTGCGCAACTACGACTATTCGCCCCTGCTGTGCGATGGCCTGGTCATGAAGACCCATTGGCTCGACCACCGGGTGATCGCCATGACCGACTGCATGTCCGGGGTCTTGGACGGCATGAACGACCAAGGCTTGGCCGTCTCCCTGACCTTCGGCGGACGCCGGGCGGTGGGCGACGGTTTTTCCATCACCATGATCCAGCGCTATGTCTTGGAGACTTGCACCACGGTGGCCGAGGCCTGTGCCGCTCTCGAACGTCTGCCGATCCAGGTGGCCTACAACGTGGGCCTCTTGGACCGCAGCGGCGCTCATGCCATTGTTTTCATGGCGCCCGACCGCCCGGCGCGGGTGACGGACCTGCGGGTCTGCACCAACCATCAGGACGGCGACCGCTGGCAAAAGTACACCCAGATGATCGAATCGGACCTGCGGTTTGATTATCTGACCGAACAGCTGGCGGCCGCGGCCTGGCATCAGGACGATTTTGTCCGGCTCTTTTTGCAGCCGCCCCTTTACCGCACCACCTTCGGCATGGGTTACGGCACGGTCTTCACCTCGGTTTACTGCCCGGCGTCGGGCCGGGTGCGCTATCTTTGGCCGGACGGGGAATGGTCCCTGGGCTTTGATGATTTCCCGGAACAGCGCCGTGACGTGGTCTTCATCGACCAAGAGGCCAGCAACGACGACGCGCCCGTGTGGCCGCTGAAGGAACGGCGCCAGCCGCCCAGCCATCCCCGCGGCATCTTCAAGCGCTAGATGGCTTCAAGCGTTAGCTGTCCGCTGGGGCCATCCGAACACCGCCCTGGCGGGGACCGCGCCCGAACTGCCCCCGGGCATCCACGGGCCTTGACGATGAAGAGCATCGCCGGCGGCCGGTTTCCTGCCCGAACCGTCTCGGAAGCGATCTCTATGGGTCATTACCCCGAAGATTTGGTATAACCCCACCGGCGGTAAGGCGCCGGAAAATCGGGGAGGAACAAAAATTGACCTATCAAGCGCTCGACTCTTTGCCCATCATCGGCGAGGCGGCCGTGGCCGCGGTCCTGGAATGGGGACCGCTCATCGATGCCATGGAAAGCGCCATGACCGCGTTTTCCGCGGGCCAGGTGGCCCAGCCGGTGCGCCAGATCGTGCCGGTGCCCGGGCAGAACGGCATTATCGCCGCCATGCCGGCCATCGGGTCGGCCATGGCGGTGAAGATCGTGA
>JANQKX010000589.1 GCA_028280915.1 Kiloniellaceae bacterium | reverse complement strand
GGCAGAAGTGCCGGATATCCTGGACGATTTGGCGAAGGTGGAAATGCAAGCCATCCAGACCAGCGGCAACTGCATCCGCAACGTGACCGCCGACCAATACGCAGGCGTGGCGGCCGACGAGATCGAGGATCCGCGCATTTACTGCGAGATCGCCCGGCAATGGTCGACCCTGCACCCTGAGTTTTCCTTCCTGCCCCGCAAGTTCAAGATCGCCATCACCGGCGCCAGCCAGGACCGGGCGGCGGTGCGGGTCCATGACATCGGCCTGCAGATGCGCCGCAACCTGAAGGGCGAGATCGGCTTTGAAGTCATCGTCGGCGGCGGCCTGGGCCGGACGCCGGTGATCGGCAAGACCATCCGCCAATTCCTGCCCAAGGAGCACTACCTGAGCTATCTGGAAGCCATTTTGCGGGTCTATAACCAGCACGGGCGGCGGGACAACAAATACAAAGCCCGCATCAAGATCCTGGTGAACGCCCTGGGCGTGGAAGAGTTCACCCGCCAGGTGGAAGCGGAATGGGACGCCATCAAGGACAGCGACCTGGTGCTGCCCCAGGCCGAAATCGACCGCATCGAAGCCTATTTCCAGCCGCCGGCCTATGAAACCCTCGCCGGTTCCGCCCTGGATTTTGCCCCCAGCGCTTTGGACAACAAGGCCTTTGCCCACTGGACCCGCACCAATCTGGCGGCCCACAAGCAGCCGGGCTACACCATTGTGAACATTTCCCTAAAACCAATCGGCGAGGCGCCGGGCGATGCCAGCGATGCCCAGATGGAAGCCGTCGCCGAGATCGCCGAGCGCTACAGCTTCGGGGAAATCCGGGTCACCCACGAACAGAACCTGGTGCTGCCCCATGTGAAGCGCTCGGACCTGCCGGCCTTGTGGGAAGCCCTGCACGAGGTAGGTCTGGCCACCGCCAACATCGGCCTCATCTCAGATATCATCGCCTGCCCCGGGTTGGATTTCTGCAACCTGGCCAACGCGCGGTCCATCCCCGTGGCCCAGCGCATTACCCGGCGCTTCGAGGATCTGCAGCGGCAACACGATATCGGCGATCTGAAGATCAAGATCTCTGGCTGCATCAACGCCTGCGGCCATCACCACGTGGGCCACATCGGCATTCTGGGCGTGGATAAAAAGGGCGAGGAATTTTATCAGATCACCCTGGGCGGCAGCGCCGATCAAAACACGGCCATCGGCAAGATTGTCGGGCCGGCGTTTTCCTATGACGACGTGACCGGCGCGGTGGAGACCATCGTGGACACCTATACCCAAACCCGCGCCGACGGCGAGGATTTCAACGCGTGCCTGGCCCGGATCGGCCTGGCACCCTTTAAGGAGAGGCTTTATGGCGCTCATTAAAAACGGCCAAATCACCGAGGATACCTGGATCCCGGTCACGGCCGACGACGATTCGGTGCCGGCTGACGGGGATATTGTCGTGGATCTGGCCCATTGGCAGGCGGAGCGGGACGGCTTGATCCGCCGCTCGGGCCGCTTGGGCATCCGGCTCGCCGGCGGTCAACTGATCGAGGAGATCGAGGACGACTTGGCCCATTTTGCGGTGGTGGTCCTCACCTTCCCCAGCTTCACCGACGGCCGGGCCTATTCCACCGCCCGTTTGCTGCGGGAGCGCCATAAATTCGCCGGCGAGATCCGTGCCAGCGGCCAGGTGCTGCGCGATCAACTGTTTTTCATGATTCGTTGCGGCTTTGATGCCTTCGAGGTGGCCGATCACCGGCCGCTGGACGGCTGGCTCAAGGCCCTGAACGAGATTTCCGTGGTTTACCAACCCGCCACCGATGGTCGCTTGTCGGTCTTGAGGCGCCGGCAAGCCGCGCTCTGCGCCGACGCGGCGGCCTGCTCCTAGAGCAAACGTGAGATCAGGTGCGTAGGCACCTGGCCTGTTGTTTCGCTCTAACACATTAAAGTTTAGAGCGGATCTCAGGCCAATTGGATCGTAATGCGATCCCAATTGATCTGAGATCTGCTCTTAGGAGCACTCGCCACGCGTCGCTGGGATGGCGCAGAACTTCGCGACACGAGGGTCCCGGCCTCTGCTCACGCCACGGGATTCTTCCGTTCCGACTTGGCCTGGCTCCTAGAGCCAGGCTTTTTTTTTGCCCGGCAGGCGACCGCCACTCCCACCCTTTCTATTCCATCACCGGACCCCGGGGTACCCCACGCACGACTCGGAACCGCCGACTCGGCCAATGGGTCTGGCCAAGGCCACAAACGCCGAAAAATAATCATTCAAAACACCCTTTTTTCGCCCGCCAAAGACCCCGTTTGACGCCGCCCGTTAACCCTTTGGGTCAACCTTTCGTCCCCGAGCGCCGCGCCAACACAGTTAATCGCTCCTTTAAACTCTTTAATCCGGGATAAAAAATTCAAAAGCATCAAGTGAAAATCTAAGAAATACTTGTCTAAGATTAATGGTTAAATTTCCGTTAATTGTAACAAAAGCCTCAATGTTTAACCATGTTTCAGAATTTAATCCAAATAAATCAATTTATTTTTGCAAATTATATTGATTTTTATACAAATTTAACATTAATACACTCGTTAATGTTGGTTAATTAGAGGCAAATTTTAACATCATTTACCGAAAATCCGATTCTATTTTCGTTGATTTTTTCTTAGGAAAGGGTTTAAGACTATTTTAATGATTGAAGGCGGCAGGGGCGACTTTCTTAACAAAGCCCGCCGCAAGTACAGGGTCGATTACCGACCGGGCGCGCAAGACAAATTTTGAACCGGGTGATTTGAACGAGGGAATTTTTTAGTCCATGAGAAAACGCGGAATTGAAAGCTTGATGACGGACGCGGGCCGCCGCCAATTTGCGGATGCCGGTCGCGATGCCGCCCCCGCGGCGGTTTCTCCCATGGCCCACGAGCCCAAGGGTACCTTGGCCAAGCTGGTCACGGGCTGCGTGTCGGCCGGCTTGCTGTTGGGCGCGGCCAGCAGCCAACAGGCCATGGATTTTATTAACGACAACCTGCTTTCCATTAAGCCGGCCATGGCCATGGAACTCTCCACGGGTCTGCAGG
>JANQKX010000584.1 GCA_028280915.1 Kiloniellaceae bacterium | reverse complement strand
CACCGATGGCGGGGGTGATTTTTTCGATGCTGAACATACCTCAGTTTTCACCCGCCGGCGCTGGTTGTCCAGCGCTATCGCAGGGGGCGGGCGGATCGGCCTGAGACTATGCCGACCGGCTATATCAAGGCAGTGGTGCGCGCGGGGCTGTGCACCACCGAGGCCCAGAAATCAGAGGCCCAGAAATCAGTAGAACTGAAACTTTTTGGTTTCCGGCTCGATGAACTGCTGTTTGAAGACCTCGTAGGACTGCGGGCCGGCCTGTTGGCTCTTGCTCATGGCGTCGGTGAAGGCCGGGCCGCTGAACAGGAAGCCCTGCTGCATGATCCCTTTGGAAAAGGGCGCCGCCGGCAGGCTGTTCTGCGCGCCTGCCGCCGCGGTGGCATTGGCTGCGCCGGCGGATGCCCTGCTTTGCTGCGACGCGATCAGTTGCACCTGCGCCTGAGACGCGGCCGGATCGGATAGCCCGTCCAGAGCCGGGAGAGGCTGTGCGGCCGCGGTTTTGATGATGCAAAGGCTAAGGAGCAAGAGGCCAAAGGCCAGGCCGATCAGACCCAGATTACGGGCCATGGCGTGGCCGTCCAATTTGTCTTGAATCCGCTGTACATACATCGTTCTGCTCCCCGAGGTTACTTGCACGTGGGATTGGTCCCTTCCGTGCTGGATATCTCTAAGGCCCGGACGTTATTCAGCTGCATCCGTACTCTCTGTCACAGCCGTGAAGCACTGACGCCCGAACCAACCTTACGGGCCCTTGATATCTGACCCGGGATCGGAATTCAGTGACGACCGTCACAGAATGTACGTTTACGGTAAATTTTAACCATAAATGAGAACATTCGCAAGTTCCGCGGCCAATGGCCGGGATTTGATTGTATGGGAGACAGGGAATTTAACCTAAGGAGGGGCGCGGGATTAATCCCGGCTTAACCTTTCAAGCTATTGGTTTTAAAGACCTTCCAGACAACCGCCAGGCGCGCCAGATTTCACATTCTTGCCGCAATTGCGGCCAGTTCCCACCGTAATCCCTTTCTACATTTCAAAGCACAGAGACTTCCCCTCTCTGACAGAGGTGGTCCAGCCTGCCTCACCTCATTGCCCCCAATAGGCTGGAAACTATCGGGCGGCCGCCAGACCCGACCACGGCGGCCGCCCCATCTTTTTTACCCTTCCGTCAGTTTGTAACTCCGCCGTCGTGGCTGGCACAGGGCCGCCCTAAGCAATGGCTAGTCGAAACAGTATTGTCTTGGAATTGCTGGATAGCATCCGCAAAAACTCGCCCCGCTAAAGGCCGCAAGTTATTGAAAGTTACCCCATTTGACCTGGTAAAATTCTGTAAAATTTCATAAAAGTGCGTTTTTATCGTTCGGATGATCTTTGTTTTTCATGAAAAAACAGGCGCCGGCGCTTGGGTGATTGACCTATGACGCAGTTTTGTGGCCAGGGATTGGCCTGCATCCGTGGCGGGCGGCAGGTGTTTTGCGACCTGGACTTCGCCCTGGAGCCCGGCCAGGCCATTTTGCTGACCGGTCCGAACGGCAGCGGTAAGTCCACCTTGCTGCGCCTGATGGCCGGGTATTTGCGCCCCAGCGCCGGCCAGGTCACCTGGGCCGGCGAACCGGTCTTCGAGGACCTGGGCGAATATCAACGGAAAATCTGTTACATCGGCCATCTGGACGCCATTAAGGGTGTCTTGACCGTGGCGGAAAACCTGGGCTTTTGGGCCCAAAAGGGGGCGCCGGGCGTGACCGATGGGGCCCTGGAAGAACTGGGCCTGACGGCCTTGGCCCGGGTGCCGGGGCGCCTGCTGTCGTCGGGCCAACGCCGCCGCCTGGCCCTGGCCCGCCTGCTGGTGTCCAAGGCGGATCTCTGGCTCATGGACGAGCCCACGGTGGGTCTGGACGCGGCTTCCGTGCGCCGCCTGGCCGGGATCGTGCGGCGTCATCGGGAAAAGGGCGGGTCCATCGTGGCCGCCAGCCACACGGATTTGCTGATTGAGGACGCCATTGCGCTGAAAATGGAAGACTTCGCGGTGGACAGCCTGCCCGAGATGGTTTGGTGAGGGGCAAAAGGCCGTGACGCTTAAAAAAGTGATCGCCCGCGACTTGCGCCTGGCCTTGCGCCAAAAGACCGATGCCGCCACGGTGGTGCTGTTTTTTGCCCTCACCGCCGCCCTGTTTCCCTTTGCCATTGGTCCCGAGGCCGCGATTTTGTTGCGAATCGCTCCTGGCGTGATCTGGGTCACGGCGCTGCTGTCGGTTTTGCTGTCACTTGAGCGTCTGTTCCTCGCGGATTTCGAAGATGGCACCCTTGAATTGATGTTTTTGTCTTCATTGCCCCTAGAATTAGTGGTGTTCGGCAAGGTGCTGGCTCATTGGCTGGTGAGCGGCCTGCCCTTGATCGTCGCCACGCCTTTGATCGCCATCCTGTACGGCCTGCCCTTTGCCGCCTTGACGGTCATGCTGCCCGCTCTGCTGCTGGGCACGGCGGCCCTCAGCCTCATCGGCGCCATTGGCGCGGCCTTGACCATCGGTGCCCGCCGCGGCGGTATTTTGGTGCCGCTCTTGGTCTTGCCACTCTACATACCCGTGCTCATATTCGGCATAGCGGCCACTGACGCGGGGATTTCCGATGGCGCCATTAAGGCCCCGTTGATGATATTAAGTGCACTCTTGCTGGGAATGCTATTTGTGGCGCCCCTAGCCAGCGGAGTCGCTTTGCGCCAGGCGCTAGAGTAGGTGGATCGACCGTCATGCATCGTTTTGCCAACCCCGCGCGTTTTCTGCGTATCGCCAATGCGCTGCTGCCCTGGTTGACGGTCGGCACCGTCGCCTGTCTGGGCATTGGCCTTTACATGGCGCTCTTTGCCTCGCCGCCTGACTATCAGCAGGGCGAGACCGTGCGCATCATGTACGTGCACGTGCCTTCGGCCTGGATGGCGCTGTTTATCTATGTGTTCATCGCCATTGCCAGCGCCTGTTCCTTGATTTGGCGCCACCCCCTGGCCGACGTGGCGGCCAAGGCGGCTTCGCCGATCGGCGCCGGTTTCGCTTTTTTGACCCTGGTCACCGGTTCTTTGTGGGGCGAGCCCATGTGGGGCACCTGGTGGGTCTGGGATGCCCGTCTCACCTCCATGCTGGTGCTGTTTTTTCTCTATTTGGGCCACATGGCTCTGATGGGCGCCTTTGAGGAGCAGTCCCGGGGCTATCGTGCCGCCGCGGTTCTGGCCCTGGTCGGGGTCATCAACATCCCCATCATCAAGTTTTCCGTGGACTGGTGGTCCACTTTGCATCAGCCCGCGTCGGTTATCCGCTTGGACGGTCCGACGATCGACCCTTCCATGTTGTGGCCCTTGCTCATCATGGGGCTGGGCTTCAAGCTGTTTTTCGCCACCTTGTTAATTGTCAGAATGAAAAGTGAGTTGATGGCGGCTCGGGTTCGTGCCTTGAGTCTGGCCCAGCTCCGCAACGCATAGGACCAAGAGCGGTATGGAAGAATTTTTGAATATGGGCGGATATGCCGTCTACGTTTGGCCGTCATATGGCCTTACCGCCCTCTTTATGATCGCCTTGACCCTGTCCAGTTTGCACACCTTGTCCAAGCGCAAGCGGCAATTGGCGGAACTGGAAGCCAAGCGGCCGCCCCGGCGCGCGCCCAGAACGGCCCAGCCCCAAACTGCCCAGCCCCAAACCGCCCCAACTCAGACTGCGCAGGAGAGTTCAAGCTCGTGACCCGCAAAACCCGCCGCCTTTATTTCGTCGTTGCCGGGCTGCTGCTGCTGGGGGGAGCCGGGGCCCTGGTGCTGACCGCCTTGGGCGACTACGTGACCTTGTTCCGCTCGCCCACCGAGCTCCTGGCCGAGCCCACCTATGAACGGGAAATCCAGCTGGGCGGCCTGGTTGAGGAAGATTCTGTGGAACGTCACGAAGACGGTGTCTCGGTGGTGTTCCGCATCACCGATCTGCAGGAAAGCGTGCCGGTCCGCTACACGGGTATCCTGCCCGACCTGTTCCGCGAGGGCCAGGGCGTGGTGACGGCGGGCACCTATTATCCGGACGGCACCTTCGTCGCCCGGGAGGTGCTGGCCAAACACGACGAAACCTACATGCCCCGGGAGGTGGCCGATGCCCTGAAAGCCTCGGGACAGTGGCGCCCGGACGGTGAACACGGGCAGGAAAGCTACTGAACATGATTGCCGAGCTGGGACATTATGCCTTGATCCTGGCCCTTGTCGTGGCCCTTTTGCAGGGCGTCGTGCCCTTGGTCGGCGCCTCCAAAGGCTACCCGGGCTGGATGGCTTTCGCCCGGCCCGCGGCCCTGCTGCAGTTGCTGTTCGTGACCCTTTCCTTTGGCGCCCTGACCCATGCTTATGTGACCTCGGATTTTTCCGTGCTGAACGTGGTCGCCAACTCCCATTCCGACAAACCCCTGCTTTACAAGATCAGCGGCGTGTGGGGCAATCACGAGGGCTCCATGCTCTTGTGGGTCTTGATCCTGGCCCTTTTCGGCAGCGCGGTTGCCCTGTTCGGGGGCAATCTGCCCCTCAGCCTGAAGGCGCGGGTGCTCGCGGTTCAGGCCTGGGTCGCATTGGGGTTCCTGGCCTTTTCCCTCTTTACCTCCAACCCCTTCGAGCGGGTGTTCCCGGCGCCGGCCAACGGCAATGATTTGAACCCCCTGCTGCAGGACCCGGGCTTGGCCTTTCATCCGCCCATGCTCTATCTGGGCTATGTGGGCTTTTCCATGGCCTTTTCCTTCGCCATCGCGGCCTTGATCGAAGGCAAGGTGGACGCGGCCTGGGCCCGCTGGGTGCGGCCCTGGACTCTGCTCGCTTGGTGCTTTTTGACCGGCGGCATCGCGCTGGGCAGCTGGTGGGCCTATTACGAGCTGGGCTGGGGCGGCTGGTGGTTTTGGGACCCGGTGGAGAATGTCTCCTTCATGCCCTGGCTCCTGGGCACGGCCTTGCTGCATTCGGCCATCGTGGTGGAAAAACGTGATGCCCTGAAGGTCTGGACCATTCTCTTGGCGATTCTGACCTTCTCCCTCTCCCTTATCGGCACCTTCATCGTGCGCTCGGGCCTCTTGACCTCCGTGCATGCCTTCGCCACCGATCCGGAGCGGGGACTTTTCATCCTTTTGCTGCTGTGCATCACCACCGGCGGCTCCCTGTTCCTCTTTGCCCTGCGGGCGCCCAGCCTGAAACCCGGCGGCATCTTCTCGCCGATCAGCCGGGAAAGCGGCTTGATCATGAACAACCTGCTCTTGGCGACGGCTTGCGGGACGGTGTTCCTGGGCACCCTTTATCCCCTGTTCCTGGAAGCGGCCACCGGTGACAAGGTTTCCGTCGGCCCGCCGTTTTTCAACGCCACCTTTGGCCCGATCATGGTGCCGCTCATCTTTCTAACGGCCATCGGACCGTTTTTGGCGTGGAAGCGGGCGGATCTCAAGGGCGTGGCCCAGCGCCTGAGCATCGCCGGTTTCACGGCGATCGGTGTCGCGCTCCTGGCCCACTACCTGATTGCCGGCGGCCCGGTGCTGGCCGCCTTCGGCCTGGGACTGGCGGCTTGGCTGTTTGTCGGGTCCCTGACGGAATGGTGTGACCGCATTCGCCTGGGCCGCATTCCCCTGTCGGCCTCCTGGCAGCGCCTGCGCGGGCTGCCCCGGGCCGCTCATGGCATG
>JANQKX010000555.1 GCA_028280915.1 Kiloniellaceae bacterium | reverse complement strand
GCCCATCGGCCCAAACGGATCAGGCCTCCGGGCCGTCCTGGATCGCAAGCGGGCTGGCGGCGCGGCGGCCTCTGCGCCTCTTTACCGTTCCCGAGCCGGTGGAGGCCCTCGCCCTGCTGCCCGACCACCCCCCGGCCCGCTTCCGCTGGCGCCGTCTGCAACACGATGTGCTGCGCGCCGAGGGGCCGGAACGTCTCAGCCCCGAATGGTGGCAACGGGATGAAAGGGCCGCGGAAGCCCCGGAGCGGGACTATTTCACTCTTGAGGACCAGGACGGCCGGCGCTACTGGCTCTACCGCGCCGCCGGCCGCTGGTTCATGCACGGCCTCTTCGCGTGATGGCTTTGAACGGACAATCCGCAAATGCTAGCAAATTGTAAGCATTTTATGCTAGCATTATGCTAGCATTTGAAAGGATCTATGCAATGGCCAATATCACTATACGCAATCTGGATGACGGTGTCGTCAAACGCCTAAAACAGCAAGCCAAACGGCATAACCGCTCCTTAGAAGCCGAGTTGCGGGAGGTCTTAACCGCCATCGCCAACGGTAGTAACGGAGGCACCTCGTCCTCGGTCGATCTGGTCACCCTGGCGCGGCGCATCTCAGCGATGACCCCCAATGTGCCGCAAAGTGACAGCACGGAGCTCCTGCGGGAGGATCGACAGCGGTGAAGCTGATTGTCGACGCCAGCGTTGCCATCAAATGGTTTGTGCGCGAGACCCAACAAGAGCAAGCCCTGCGGCTATTAACCCGCCGCGACGACCTGGAAGCTCCCGACATCATCATTGCCGAGGTGGCCAATGTGACTTGGAAAAAGTGTCTGCGCGGCGAAATGGCCGCCGAGCAGGCAAAGGCCGCAACCATCGCCATCCAGCAATTCCCCGCCCGTCTTCATCCCATCGCTCCTTTCGCCGAACGGGCCCTGGAAATGGCCCTGAGCCTCAAGCACCCCATCTACGACTGCCTTTACCTGGCCTGTGCCGAAGCTAACGGCGCAACACTCGTCACTGCGGACCAGCGCCTTTGCAAAGCCCTGAAAGGAACAGAATTCGAGAAACTGATCTGTCACCTTGATCGTGTCGACACATTGGAAGTGGCGACAGAACAACCAGAAAAGCTAAAAATTTCGCTTCAAAAACTTGAGTCACTCTCAGATGCTGCAAAAAAACACCATGCGGCCGACGACAACATCTCAAAGAGGTTCGAGACATCTTTCGTTCCTGTAAGTGTTGTTTCCGATTCAGTTAATTTTCACCGAAAAAGAAAAATTGTCAGTGATTTATCCCTTAGTGAAAAAGCCGAGGTTCTTGCCTTAGGATGGTATGGCACGGGTTACGAAGAGCATTCCGATTGGCAAAAGACACTGCATAAAGCCAGGCGACAAATTGAGTATGCGGACAAAAATAATGATCCAAGCTTTGATAACTACATCTCTGGATACGCAATCGAAATAGAAAAGGGCCTGGAAAGACTTCAGCAAGAATACCCTTCCCTTTTCTTAGATTTAAAAAAATGACCGCCCCGCCGCCTTTCGCCGAGCTGGCGGTGACCAGCAATTACAGCTTCCTGACCGGGGCCTCCCACCCCCATGAGCTGGCGACGGCCGCGGCCGCCTTGGGACTTCGAGCCATCGGCATCGCCGACCGCAATTCCCTGGCCGGGGTGGTGCGTGCCCACGTGGCGGCCAAGCCCTTGGGCCTGCGGGTGCTGGTGGGCGCGCGCCTGGTGCCCCGCGACGGGCCGGAGGTCATCTGCTATCCCACCGACCGGGCCGCCTATGGCCGGCTCTGCCGCCTGCTGACCACGGGCCGGCGGCGGGCGGAAAAGGGCGACTGCGAACTTTACCTGGCGGACATCCTGGCCCAGGGCCAAGGCCAGCTCTTTATCGTCTTCCCGGAAGCGACCGGGCCCGAAAATAATGTTTCCGGAAACGAGGTTTCGCAAACGGCGGGATCTATAACGGGTGACAATCCGGCCGCCTGTCCCGCCAAGCTCCAGGCCTATTTGGCGGCACTGACAAAAAACTTTCCCGGCTGCTGCTGGCTGGCCGCCAGCCGGCACTACCGGGGTAACGACGGGCGCCGCCTGCGCCAGGCGGAGGATTTGGCGACAGCTTATGAAATTCCCCTGCTCGCCACCAACGATGCGCTCATGCACCACCCGGGCCGCAAGCCCCTGCTCGACCTGGTGACCTGCATCCGCCAGGGCTGCACCATCGACGACGCCGGCTACCGCCTGGCGGCCAATGGCGAACGCCACCTGAAATCCCCCGCCGCCATGGCCGATCTCTTCGCCGCGCACCCGGCGGCGCTGGCCCAGTCCCTGGAGATCGTGGAACGCTGCCGCTTCAGCCTGGACGAGTTGCGCTACGAGTACCCGGAAGAATCCCTGGGCGACGGCCTGGGAGCTCAGGAGTCCCTCGCCCGCCTGACCTGGGCTGGGGCCGGGAACCGCTACCCCCAGGGCATCCCCGACAAGGTGGCCGCCACCTTGCGGCATGAATTGGACCTGATCGAACAGTTGGACTACGCGCCTTATTTCCTCACCGTCTACGACCTGGTGCGCTTTGCCCGCGG
>JANQKX010000740.1 GCA_028280915.1 Kiloniellaceae bacterium | reverse complement strand
TGCCCCGGCTGAAGCCGGTGCCCAGGGAGAGGCGCTGCTCAAGCTCGCAATAGATCTCGAACTCTTCCCGCGCCGTGCCGGCCGGCGCCACGACTTGGGGCATGGGAATTAGGGTGTTGTCTTGCGTGCCGGCACCGAAATCCGCCCGTTCCTGGGGCGCCGCCACGGGCAGCACGATGTCCGCGTGGCGGGCCGTCGCGGTCCAGCTGATCTCATTGACGATCACCGTCTCCGGCTTTTGAAAGGCGCGGCGCAGGCGGTTCAGATCCTGGTGGTGGTGAAAGGGATTGCCGCCGGCCCACCACAGCAGGCGGATATCTGGGAAGCGCCGCTCCTGGCCGTCGTAGTCGTAAGTCCCGCCCGGGTTCAACAGCATGTCGGAAATCATCGCCACCGGAATGAAGTCCGTGACCCCATTGCGGCCCTGGCGGAAGGCCGGCCAGGCCAAGGGCCGGTCGCTGGTGCCGATACTGGAATCGCCGCCATAGCCCATGCCGAAGCCCCCGCCGGGCAGGCCGATCTGGCCCAGCATAGCGGCCAAGGTCACGGTCATCCACAGGGGCTGTTCGCCGAAATCGGCCCGTTGCAGGGAAAAGGCGGTGCAGATCAGGGTGCGTTTGGCCGCCATGTCCCGGGCCAGGGCACGCAGACGCTCGGCGGGCAGGCCCGACTGGGCGGCCGCCCAATCGGCGTCCTTGACCACCCCGTCGACCCGGCCCAGCAGATAATCGGCCACCTTTTCAAAGCCCACGGTGTAGCGCTGCAGAAATTCACGGTCGTGGAGACCTTCCACCAGGAGGGTATGAGCCAGGCCCATCATGATGGCCGTATCGGACCCGGGCCGGGGCGCCAGCCACTCGGCTTTCAAGGCTTGCGCCGCGTCTTGGCGCAAGGGGCTGATGTTGATGAACTGAACCCCCGCGTTGGCGCAGTCTTTCAGTCTTTCCCCCAGCAAATGCCGGCCCGTGCCGCCGCCGGCGACCATGGCGTTGCGCAGCGGGATACCGCCGAACATGACCACCAGTTCGCCCTCGGCCGCCACGGTGGTCCAGCGGGTCGCCTGTTTCACGTGATCGCGGAAATTGCCCACGATATGGGGCATGAGGACCAGGGCGGCGTTGTAGCTGTAGTTGCCTTCCGAGCGCACAAAGCCCCCGGCGGCGCACAAGAAGCGCTTGAGCTGGCACTGGGCGTGATGGAACCGCCCGGCGCTGGCCCAGCCGTAGGAACCGGCGAAAATGGCGCCATTGCCATGGCTGTCCCTAACCCGGATCACTTCCTTGGCGATCAAGTCCAGGGCCTGGTCCCAGCTCACGGGGACAAAGGGTTCCGCGCCCCGTTCACCGCGCTGATCCATCGGCCCATGTTCTAGATAGCTTCGGCGCACCGCCGGCTGGCGCACCCGCGCCCGGCCGTGGAGGCCTTGGGGAATGTTTTCATTGATCCGGGAAGGGGCGGGATCATGGGGGTGGGGGTGGACGGCGTGAATCCGGCCGTCCCGGGCCTCGACGACACCGGCGCCCCAATGGCTGGAGGTGACGAAAGAACCCTTATCGTATTGGAAATCAGACATTGTCAGTTGTGCCATTATACGAAACAATAATATTTTATATTGACACGCGCCCTTTGGACTGTCAATTTGCCGGGGAGTTTGGGCTTAGAAATCAGATAATGCCTCCGACCAACCAATCCCTTAGCAATGCGCTCGTTCACCTCGGCCGGGGGCCGGCGGATCAAGGACGGTCGGTCAATCTGCCCCTTCACCAATGCTCCACCTTGCTCTTCGATGATCTTGCCGGCTTTCAAGCGGCGCGGGAAGGGCGCTATGAAAAAGGCACGCTCTATTACGGCCGTTATGGCAATCCGGCCAGCTTCGAGTTGGAGCAGATGGTTGCCGAGCTTGAAGGCGGTCACGGGGCGGTATCCCTGTCCAGTGGATTGGCGGCGGCCACCATCGCGCTCATGGCGGCCAGCCAGGCGGGGGATCATATCCTGGTGGCGGACAATGTCTATGGCCCCACCCGGGAGTTTTGCGATTCCGTCCTCACCAAATTCGGTGTTCAGGTCACCTATTTCGATTCGATGAGCGTTCCGGCCTTGTCCCAGGCCCTGCGCCCCAATACGACGGCGGTTTTTTTCGAGGCGCCCGGCTCCGGCACCTTCGAAGTGCCCGACATCCGCCAGATCGCCGCGACCGCGCGGGACCACGGGGCCCTTTCCATCATCGATGGCACCTGGGCCACCCCGGTGTTTTGCCAGCCATTAGCTCTCGGCGTGGACGTGGTCGTGCATTCGGGCTCCAAGTACATGGGCGGGCACGCCGATTCCATGATCGGCTTTATCGTCTGCACCGAAGCCACCTATGGCACCATGCGCAAAATGGCCTTGGCCATCGGTGACAAGGCCGGCGCCCAGGACGTGTTTTTGTCCCTGCGCGGCCTGCGCACCCTGGACATGCGCATGAAGCATGTGGTAGCGGCAGGGCTGGAGGTGGCCCGCTGGTTCGCCGCTCAAGCGAACGTGTCCCGGGTTCTGCATCCCGCCTTCGAAAGCTGCCCGGGCCATGAAAACTGGAAACGGGATTTCAGCGGCGCGGCCGGCCTGTTCAGCGTGGTCTTCGATCCTTGCGAGGAGGCCAAGCTGCACGCCTTCGTGGCGGCCCTGAAACTCTTTTCGGTGGGGGTCAGCTGGGGCGGCTTCGAAAGTTTGGTTCTGCCGGTGACACCTTACCGGACCGCGGCCCCCTGGACTCTGCCGGGGCGGGTCGTGCGTTTCAGCATCGGTTTTGAAAGTACAAACGACCTGATCGCCGATCTGGGAGCGGCGTTACCCTTGTTGACCTAAATCAGGGGAAAACGGCCCGGACAGCGGGCGGGAACAAGGGACTTTAGTGACGTGTAAAGCGACGAGGGTACGGTATCCGCGTGTCGGGGCCGTGCGAGGTGAACGGCGGTGTGAACCGCCACAACAAGCCCGAAGTGGGCATGGGAGGTTAATCATGGAAGACAAACGGTTTTTACAGCGGATTCTCACCGACAAGCGGGCCAGCCGCCGGGATTTCCTGGTGGGGGCGACGGCGCTGGGGCTCAGCGTCACCGCGGCCTCGGCCATGTGGACGGAGGCCAAGGCCCAAGAGCCCAAGCGGGGCGGGCACATGCGCGCGGGTCTGAACGACGCCAATACCATCGACTCGCTCGACCCGGCCACCTTCAACGCCACCTATATGATCAGCGTCAGCCGGGCTTTCCGGGACAGCTTGGTGGAAGTGGGCCAGGACAACACGGCCCAGCCCACCTTGGCGGAAAGCTGGGAGTCCACCCCCGACGCTCTGATCTGGCGCTTCAAGCTGCGCCCGGGCGTGGAGTTTTCCAACGGCAAGAGCTTGACGACGGAGGACGTGATCGCCTCCATCAACGTGCACCGGGGCCCGGACACCAAATCGGGCGCGGCGGGCGTGTTCTCCGGTATCGAGGATGTCTCCGCCGATGGCAAGGACGTGGTCGTGGTGACCCTGAAGGAGGCGAATGCCGACTTCCCCTTCCTAATGACCGATTATCACATGAACATCGTCCCCTCCAAGGACGGCAAGGCGGAAGTCCTATCGGACATCGGCACGGGCACCTACCTACTGAAGGAATTCGAGCCGGGTGTGCGGACCCTTTTGGAGCGCAATCCCAATGCCTGGCAGAGCGACTTCGGCTTTGTGGACAGCTGCGAGCTCACGGCCATCCTGGACGACGCGGCGCGGGAAAGCGCCCTTTTGACCCAGGACGTGCAGGTGATCAACCGGCCGGGCCTGAAAACCATCAGCCGCCTGGCCCGGGTGCCTCACGTGAACATCATCGACGTGGAATCCAACCTGGCCTTCACCCACCCCATGCGGGTCAACATACCGCCCTTCGACAGCCTGGCCTTCCGCAAGGCCTTGAAACACGCGGTGCCCCGGCAGGAGTTCGTGGACAAGATCCTCTTCGGTTACGGCGTGATCGGCAACGACCAGCCGCTCGGCCCGGTCTTCACCAACTATGAGCCCAGCATCACGGTGGACTATGACCTGGACAAGGCCAAGTTCTTCCTGAAGGAAGCGGGCATGGAAAACGCCAAGATCGAGATGCACACGGCGGATACCGCCTATGGCGGCGCCGTCGACGCGGCGGTGCTGTTCCAGGAGAACTTCGCCAAGATCGGCGTCGACCTCACGGTCACGCGGGAGCCCAAGGACGGCTACTGGACCGACATCTGGAACAAAAAGCCCTTCTGCTCCTGCTACTGGGGCGCCCGGCCGGTGGAGGACATGATCCTCTCCATTTGCTATCTATCCGACGCGCCGTGGAACGATACCTTGATCAACATCCCCCGGGTGGACGAGTTGGTGAAGGCGGCCCGGGGCGAGCTGGACCCGGCCACCCGCAAGGGCATGTACACGGAAGTGCAGCAACTGCTGTCGGAAGACGGCGCGACCATCATCCCCGCCTTCGGCAAGGACGTGGCGGCCACCACCAAGGACGTGGGCATCGGCCCCAACATCGGTGGCGGCTGGGAAATGGACGGCGGCCACTTCATCAAGCGCTGGTGGCTGGAAAGCTAAACTCACTCCCTGTCAAACCTGGGCGCGGGCTTGTCTCGCGCCCTTTTTTTGATCCAATCGAACGTTCCGTCGCCTCGAACCGCGTTCTCCGTTCCAAGCCAGCCAAAGACACATATCCTTTTGGCCGAGCGGCCCGCCTAAATGTTATGGCGTTCCGACCAGACCTTCAGCTCCTGGAGCACGCTCAAGGCCGATTGGCCAAAGGGAGTGATCTCATAGGTGACCGCGACCGGCCGTTTGTTGAGGACCTTGCGTTCCAAAAGGCCGATCTCTTCCATCTCGCTCAGGCGCTGAGAGATCATCTTCTTGCTGGCGCCCCCCAGCATGCGGGCCAGGTCGTTGAACCGCACGGGGCCGTCCTGCAAATGCCACAGGATGGAGCCTTTCCACTTGCCGCCGATAATCCGCATGCCCCGCTCAATGGGGCAGGGTTCCTGGCAGGCCGACAAGACCCGCTTTTTTCCCGATCCACTCTGTTCGATCCGCGCGCGCATGAGTCCACTTAGGTTACAAAAAGTATACTAATTGACTTAGGTAACTGATGGCGCCAAATACCATGCAACAGTCAAACATGCAAAGGATCACCAGCATGAGCGGCACGGCGGATATCCATCTTTATACGGCTTCGACCATGAACGGTTGGAAACCGACCATCTTCCTGGAGGAGGCCGGGGTCGACTATGACCTGACATACATCGATTTTTCCAAGAAGGAGCAGAAATCCGACTGGTACATGAAGCTCAATCCCAATGGCCGCATTCCCACTATCGTGGACCGGGGCAATGATGACTTCGTGGTCTTTGAGTCCGGCGCCATCCTTTGGTACTTGGCGGAAAAGTACGACAAGTTCCTATCCCACGATGCAAAGCTGCGCTCCGAGACCTTGCAATGGATGATGTTTCAGATGGGCGGTATCGGCCCGATGATGGGGCAGGCCATGTACTTTCAGCGCATCGCGGCCCCCAACGGGCAGGAGGAGCCTTTTTCCATCGCCCGCTATGTGGACGAGAGCCGCCGCCTGCTCGAGGTGCTTAACACTCGCTTGGATGGCCGGCCCTATCTGGTGGGGAACGACTATTCCATCGCCGACATCATTACCTATCCCTGGGCGCGTGCCTATCCCTGGGCCAGGGTTTCCATCGACGGCCTGGACCACTTGAAAGCCTGGTTCGACCGAATCGATGCCCGGCCGGCGGTGCAGCGGGCCCTGCAAAAGCCCAAGCCGGTCCCCGCCTTCTGGGGCAAGGCCGACGAGGCCCAATTCCTGGCCGAGAACGCCGCCCGTTTCGCCGGCGACGTCAAAGCGGGGTGAGGGGGGCTCACGGCGGGAGCGGGATCTTCCGGCCGGTTTCGGCGGAGCGGTAAACCGCCTCCTCGATCTCCAGGTTCCGCAGATAAGCGCCGGCCGTGTTCTCAAGGGGCGCGCCGTCCAGCAGACCGGTGATCACATGTTCCTGCAGGGCCCGCACGCAATCGCCGCCGAAGCCCATCGCCGTGGCGGGCGCCAGAATCTCCTGTTGATCCAAGGCGCCCTTGGGGCGAAAGCTCAGGGCGCCGTCCCCGGACAGCCTGATTTCACCAGCCGTGCCTTCCACCGAGGCCTCGCCCATGGTGCGCCGGTGGTCTTCCGCCGGGTGGTCCAAGTGCCGATTGCCGTCAAAAACCGCCCGCGCGCCGGCCCCAAAGTCGAACACCACCAGGCCCGCATCCTCGCCGCGAATGGCCGGATTGAGCTGGCGCAGGTCCGCGTAAACCGCCATGGGCTCGCCCAGCAAAAAGCGGAAAGTGTCGATCCAATGAATGCCGGTTTCGCGGATCAGGAACTTGGGTATTTTCTGGAACGAAGGCTGGCGGGACAGATAGGCCTCGGGCCCTTGCCCGTCGCCCGGCCGCAAGCGGAAGGTGACTTGCAGGACTTGACCCACCCGGCCGTCGTCCATGTGCTTTTTGAGGGCGCGGTACCAGGGCTGAAAGCGGAAGTTCTCATGCACGATCAACGGCACGCCGACCGCGGCGCAGGACGCGGCGGCGGATTCCGCTTCGTCCCTGTCCCGGCAAAAGGGCTTCTGGCAGATGATCGCTTTGACGCCGTGTTCCAACGCCAGGGCGATCAAGGGGGCATGGGACGGGGGCGGCGTGATGATATCCACCACATCCGGGGCCGTGGCCGCCAGCATGGCGCTCGGGTCTCCATAGGCCATTGGCGAGACGGGGGCCTCTGGCAAAACTCGACGGGCCTTGTCCAAATCATGATCGGCGACCGCGACCAGGTCGGCGCGCGGGATGCGCCGCCAAGCGTCGTAGTGATATTGCGCGAAATAGCCGGCCCCGATGCCGGCAATGCGCAGGGGAGGGCGAAAAGACCCGCGATCCTTCATACCTGTTCCTGAAACGGCTGGCCCATCCAAGTCCCTCCACCCTCTCTCCGGTCAGGCGCTATAGCGCATCACCGCCGGCCCGTGGTCCGGCGCCTTGTGGAACTTGCCGTCCTTCATGATGGCCACCAGGCGGTTTTGGTCCTGCAGGATTCGCACGTCCGTGGTGGGGTCCCCGTCCACCAGCAGCAGGTCGGCCAGATAGCCTTCCTTGATCTGGCCCAGTTCGTTGCCTTGCCCCATGATCTCGCCGCCCAGCTTGGTGCCGGCCATCAGCGCCTCGATGGGGCTGAGGCCCAACATGTCCACGAAATACTCCAGATCCTTCGCATTGGTGCCGTGGGGCGTCCAGGCAAAGCCATAGTCGCCGCCGATCAGAACCCGGATGCCCCGTTTGTGCATCTTTTGCATGGTCTCGATGGCGTGGTCCAGCTCCCGTTCGTAGGCGATGGTGAGCGGGCTACCCGGCTTGATCCCATAGTCGCCCGCGTTGCGCGCCGTGTTGATCAGCCAGGCCAGGCCCGGCGCCACGAAATGCTTTTCCTTGTTGGCCTCGAGCAGATCCAGGGTTTCCTCGTCGCAGAACGAGGCGTGGTAGATGTTCTCGATCCCGAACTTGACGCAGCGCTTAATGGATTCTTTGGAGCGGGCATGGGCCGCCAGGCGCCGCCCCCGGCCCTTGGCTTCGGTGACGCAGGCCAGGACCTCCTCATCGGTGAACTGATTCTCCTCGGCGCCCATGCCGGCGATCTCTTCGCCGGAGAGGTTGATCTTGATGGTGTCCACGCCGATCTTCATCAGTTGCCGCGTCTTCAGGCGCATGTCCTCCACGCCCGAAACCACGATGCCCAGATTGAGCCCTTCGTCGGGGATGTGGGGCAGGCTGGCGTCGCCCAGGCCGCCCACGGCAGTGAGCTCCGGGCCGGCGGCGGTGTAGCGCGGCCCCGGCACCTTGCCCGACTCGATGGCCCGCTTGATCACCACGTCCAGGCGCGGCTTGGCCGCCGCCGCGCCATAGCCGGCGGTAAAGCCGGAATCGATCAGGATCTTCGCGGTATAGACGCAGTTGAGCATGTGCTCTTCCACCGGCATCATCACGATGGGGTCCACGCCGGGCGCGTTGTTCCAGCTGAGGTGCAGGTGAGCGTCGATCAGGCCCGGCATCAAGGTCATGCCCCGCCCGTCGATGCGCTGGCCATTGATTCGCTGGCCGCCGTTGCTGTTCCAACTGCCCGAACTATAACCACCTGAACCAAAACCGCCGTTTCCCATCCCGCCGCCGGAGCGGGCGATGGCATGCACCCGGTTGCCGCGAATGGTCACCTCGCCGAAGAAAGGCGCGGCGCCGCTGCCGTCGAAGACGCGCACGTTGGTGAAAACCAGATCGTTGCTGCCGCCGTTGCCCGGGCGGTTTTCGCCCCAACCACTATAGATGTTCTCTGCCATTTTGCCGTTCCTCCTTCTTTGCCGCCCCTAAAAGGGGTTTTCCGTCACATGGGCTGCCAGCAGCGCCGCCGACTTCTCCGGCGCCTCGACCATCATCCAATGGCCAATCCCGGGCAGGACCGCCAGCTTGGCCTCGGGGATCGCCGTGCTCAGTTGCCGCGCCATGGCCACCGGGGTCACGGGGTCGCCGTCGCCCGCCACCAGCAGGGTGGGGCAGCGGATGGCGCCATGATCCGCCGCTTCGGCCGTACTGAGCGCCAGGCAATGGGCAGCATAGCCCCGCGGGTCCTGGCGCAGAAGACTTTCCCGCACGAAGGCCCGGGCCACCGGATTGGCCCGGCGGGAGGCTTCGGCGACGCTGCCCCGGCAGATGGCATCGGCGATTCCCGCCATGCCATCCCGGGCGGCGGTCTCGGCCCGCTCCCGTAGGGCCTGTCGGGCGGCGGGCGGCGGCGCCAGCATGGGCCCGAAGAGGGTCAGGCTCGCCACCGCGTCCGGGTCCCGGGCGGCCAGGTGCTGGCACACCAGGGTGCCCATGGAATGGCCGACAAAGTGGGCCCGCTCCCGTCCGGCGGCGCGCAGAAGCTCGCGGCAAAAGGCCACCATGCCCGCCAGTCCCGGCTGCCCCGGACGCAAGGGCGA
>JANQKX010000525.1 GCA_028280915.1 Kiloniellaceae bacterium | reverse complement strand
GGCGAGCTATCCCTGGCTGGCCGCCTTTTTCGTGATCGGGGCGGTCGGCACCTTCGTGTTGTTCCGCTTGACCGCGCAAGTCATGATTTGGGCCGCCCGGCGCATGGGGCGGCCGCGCCAGCCGGTCCTGCGGTTGGCCTTGGCCAATCTCTACCGCCCGGGCGCGCCCACCGCCTCGGTGATCATGTCCCTGGGGCTGGGCCTGACCTTGCTGGTCGCCATCGCGTTGATCGAGGGCAATCTGTCTCAGCAAGTGCGGGAATCCATGCCCGAGGAAGCGCCGGGGTTCTATTTCATCGACATCCAGCCCGATCAGGTGGAAGCTTTCGACACCTTGGTGGGCAATTTCGAGGGCACCCGGGACCTGACCCGCGTGCCCATGCTGCGGGGCCGCATCGCCAAGGTGGACGGCAAGCTGCCGTCGGAACTGGACATCCCGCCCGAGGTGGAGTGGATCTTCCGGGGCGACCGGGGCCTGACCTGGACCCGCGCGCCCATCGCCGACGCGGAGCTGGCGGCCGGCGAGTGGTGGCCCGCCGATTACGACGGGGCGCCCCTGGTGTCCCTGGACGCCGAGGTGGGGGAAGCGCTGGACTTGGTGCCGGGCGATCAGCTGACCATCAACGTCCTGGGCCGTGAATTCGACGTGACCATCGCCAATCTGCGGGTGATCGACTGGTCGGCGCTGACCATTAACTTTGTCATGGTGTTCTCCCCCGGCCTGCTGGAAGGGGCGCCGCAAAGCCACATCGCCGCGGTCAAGACCGACCCGGAGATCGAGGATGCCCTGGAGATCGCCGTGACCGACCAGTTCCTGAACGTGTCCGCGATCCGGGTGAAAGAGGCCTTGGCCCAGGTGGCTGCCCTGGTCGCCCAGATCGGCACGGCGGTCAGGGGCATCGCGGCCCTGGCCATCCTGGCGGGCGGCCTGGTCCTGGCCGGCGCCGTGGCGGCGGAGCACCACCGGCGGATCTATGACGCGGTGGTCTTCAAGGTGCTGGGCGCGACCCGGGCCGGGATCACGGGCACCTTTTTGCTGGAGTATGGCCTCTTGGGCTTGGTGACGGCGGCGATCGCGGCGGTGCTGGGCTCGGTGGTGGCTTATCTGGTGCTGACCGAGATCATGGATTTGGCCTTTGTCTTCTTGCCATGGGTGGTGATTTGGACCGCGCTTTTGGCCAGTTTGATGACCGTTTTCCTGGGTTATCTGGGCACCTTGCGGGCCCTGAGCCAGAAGGCCGCGCCCCTGTTGCGCAACGAATAACTCTAAACTCGGCAAAAAATCTTTACAAAACTGTCACTTATGGATGAACTTTTCGGCCGTTGGCGGACCGCTGCGGTACCAAAAACAGTTGATTCAGGCGGAAATAATCCCAATATTGTGGCAGGCGTATTCCATACGAAGCAACAAATACCACCAAGGAGAGGTTTTCGATGGCTTTTGGACCTGAACGCAGAACAGTGACCCAGGCCCAGGTGCAAGGCGCCGACATTGACGTCGGCCTGCGCAAGTACATGCTTGGGGTCTATAATTATATGTCTCTGGGCGTGGCCTTCACCGGCATCGTCGCCCTCGTCGTGGCCAATCAGCCGGCGCTGATGCAGGCCATTTTCGCCGGCCCGCTAAAATGGGTGCTGTTCGGCGGCATCTTGCTGTCGGGCTTTGTGGCGCCGCGCATCATCATGACCAAGAGCCCGGGGGTGGCCCACGCGGTCTTCTGGGTTTACGCGGCCATGTGGGGCGCGCTTCTGGCACCCATGTTCTATGCCTACACGGGCGAATCCATCGTCCGGGTGTTCTTCATCACCGCCGCGGCCTTCGCCGGGGTGAGCCTCTACGGCTATACCACCAAGAAGGATTTGGCGCCCATGGGGACCTTCCTGGCCATGGCGACCATCGGCATCCTGCTGGCGATCGTGGTCAACATCTTCCTGGCGAGCCCGATCTTCCAGCTCTTGCTGTCGATCGTGGTGGTGCTGGTCTTTGCCGGCCTGACCGCCTATGAGACCCAGATGATCAAGAACCTTTATTACGAGGGTGACGCGGGCGAGGTGCAGACCCGCAAGTCCATCTTCGGCGCCTTCATGCTTTACGGCAGCTTCGTGACCATGTTCATCTGGCTGCTGCAGCTCTTCGGCGTTGCCCGCGAATAAGGGCTAGAACAGTCTGTTCGAAAAGGCCCGGGACTACTTGGTCTCGGGCCTTTTTTATCACCAATGCTTGGCGCCCCCGGGCAAAAGGCGGTGATGTTTTTTTGGGGAGAGAAGGCAAATGTTGGATCCACGGGGACGGGTGGTCATGGTCTCCGGCGCCAGCCGGGGCATGGGCTTGAAGATCGCGCACCACCTGCATGACTTGGGCTATCACCTGAGCTTGGGCGGGCGCGACCTCTCGGCGCTGGAAGGTGTCGTCGGACAGCGCGTGGGCGGCCGGGTCTCCCTGCATGTCTACGATGCCCACGACCCGGCCGCGGCGGCGGCCTGGGTGAGCGCCACCATCGCCGAGCACGGCCGCCTGGACGGCCTGGTCAACAACGCGGGCATTCTGCGCGATGTGCGCCTCGAGGGCGCGGAGGACGAGTCCGAGCTGGACGCCATGTGGCAGGTGAACGTGAAGGCCCCCGTGCACCTGGTGCGGCAGGCCTGGCCCCATTTGAAGGCCAGCGGGAGCGGCCGGGTGGTCAACATGGCCTCCATGTCGGGCAAGCGCATCGCCGGCAATCTGATGGGCTATTCCCTCACCAAGTACGCCATGGCCGGGCTCACCGAGCAGATCCGCCACGACGGCTGGGACCATGGTATCCGTGCCACGGCCATCTGCCCCGGCTACGTGGCCACCGACATGGCCTATGCCTTGACCGACCTGGACCCGGAAAAGATGACCCAGCCGGAGGACGTGGCCGCCCTGGTCGCCACGGCGCTGGCCCTGCCCAACACCGCCTCGGTGCCCGAGATGATGGTCAACTACCGTTACGAGCCGATCACGTAGTCGGCGACGATGCGGCTGGCCTGGTCATACAGGCCCGCGTGGCCCCGGGTCAGAACCCGCAGCAGGTCCCTTATTTCCGCCATGTAGACTTTGGCGAAGCAGGGGTCGTGTTCCGCGATGCTCTTGGAATTGCTGATCAGGTCCGCCAGCTTGATGGTCTGTCCGTCCGCGTCCGCCCGTGCCAGATGGTCCCGATCCATGGCCTTGCGAACCTTGCGATTGCCGTCTTCCGGCCGGCTGACATCGCTGACCATATCCACCAAATCGGCCACCCGGTCCCCGAAGAGTGCCGCGATTTCGGCCTTGGTCACGGCGCAGTCTTCGATCACGTCATGGAGCAGGCCGGCGATCTGCACGTCCTCGCCGGCCCCGATCGAGGCCAGAATCTGGGCCACCTCGAAAGGGTGCACGTGGTAGGGCTCGTGGGTGTACTTCCGCAGTTGGCCATGATGCCACTTTTTGCACATCTCCCGGGCCAAACGCATTTTCTCCGACGTACCCATGACGTCACTTGCCTCTTCGATTGCTTTTTCCGCCACCCGCGCTAAAGCAAACACAGATCAGGTGCGAGCGCACCTGGCCTGTAGTTTCGCTCTAACTCATAAAAGTATAGAGCGGGTCTTCCGTGCGGGACCGGCGCCATTTGCGGTGTCTCCCCCTTGTTACAGACTCGATGGGAGTTTTGACGGACTTTTTTCGTCCTTGGCCTAACCGTCTTCCAGCTGCAGCAGCATGGCGATGCCCAGCATCATGGAAACGCCGGCCGGGGTCCAGGCGGCCATGATCACGGGGATCTTGGCCGAGAGGCCCAGGGCGAAAACGAAGTTGGACAGGAAGTGCAGCAAAAAGCCCGTGAGCACGCCGGCGAAAATGATCATGGCCACCCGTCCCCGGCGCTGGGGCCGCAGGGAAAAGGTGGCCGAGAGCAGCAGCATGGCGGTGAACAACAGGGGCGTGGCCAGCAGACGGTGAAAGCGCAGCTTGTGCTTGATGGCGGAAAAGCCGGCGTTTTCCAAGAGCTTGATGAAACTGGGCAGGCTCCAGAAAGAGATGGTTTCCGGCCGGGCGAAGCTTTCTTGGATTTTGCTCGGCGTCAGGTTGGTGGGCAGGGTCGTTCTTTCCTCAAAGACGCTGACCTCGCCGGGGGTGGTGATCCAGGCGTCTCTCAGGACCCATTGACTGCCTTCCAGGGTGGCGCGCCGGGCGTCGATGCGGCCCAGGAATTCGTCGTCCTCGCCGAACTGAAAGACGATGACCTTGAACAAAACCAGATCAATGGTGCTGACGCGGCCGGCATGGATGACCGATTGACCGGTCGAATCGGCCTGGCGAATCCAGATTCCCCGGTCGGAGACGGCCAAGACGGAATTCTTGCGGTCGGACAACTGGGCGTCCAGCACCTCGAAACGGCTGTAAAGGGCGGCGGCCAGGGGGTTCAGGACCGCGACGGTGAACACCCCGACCAAAACCCCCATGGCGATGACCGGCAGGATGAATTGCCAGACGGAGATCCCGGCGGCGCGCACCACCACCAGCTCGTTGGAGCGGGTCAGGCGCCAAAAGGTCATCATGCCGGAAAACAGGATGGTGAAGGGCATGACCTCCTGGGCCAAAAACGGCAGCTTCATGAGGGCGAGCTGGACCACCGTGCCGAAGGGAATGTTTTTACTGGCCGCCTTGTCGAGCAGGTCCACCAAGGTGATCAGCAAGATGATGCCCAGGAGGGAAAAGAAAAAAGTGCCCAGCCAAAACAGGAACTGCTTGGCGATATAGCCGGAAAGAATCCAGGACAGGCGCCGCCGCACCATGGCGGGCGCGTAGCTCCGTGGTCGCTGTGCTTCTGGCTCGTGGGCGGTGAGATCCATGGATCCGGTCGGGCTGTTGGCGGGCGCGGTTTAGACCAACATAGTTAGCGCCGATGGCCCGCCGGTGCAATCACCCAGCCGAGTGCCAAGGGGCGAGACTCACAGCCAGTCCATCTCGTAGGGGTAGGTGGACATGTGCTCCACCCCGGTTTCGGTCACGATCACCTGTTCTTCCAGCTTCACCCCCTCGCGGCCGCCGTCCACGCCGATGAAGCTCTCCACGCAGAGCACCATGCCCGGCTCGATCACCGCGTCATAGCCCTTTTCGGCGAAGTCCACCGCGTGCTTGATGGAGGGGTATTCGTCGGCCAGGCCCACGCCGTGAATACAGCTGGGATAGCGGTGGGAGAGGTTTTCCTCGGGAATCTTCCATTGGGCGTCGCAGTGCTCGCGGATGGTCATGCCGGGCTTGAGGGCGGCCATATTGTGCTGGATCTGCTCATAGGCCCGGGCATAGAGGCGGCGCTGGGTGTCCGTGGGCTTGTCACCGCAGACCCAGGCGCGGGAGATGTCCGAACAGTAGCCATAGGGCCCGACCAGGTCGGTGTCGAAGCTGACCATGTCGCCGTCCTCCACCGGCCGCATGGAGGCCTCGCGGAACCAGGGCAGGGTGCGCGGTCCCGAGGACAGGAGGCGGGTCTCGATCCACTCCCCGCCCAGGCGGATGTTGGTCTCGTGCAGCTGCGCCAGCAAGGCGTTTTCGGTCACCCCGGGGCGCAGGATGGCCCGCATGGCGTCCATGCCCGCTTGGCAGGCGTCCATGGAGGCCTTCATGAGCACCAGTTCCTCGGCCGACTTGATGGCCCGGGCCCGCTCGGCGATGCCTTCCCCGTCCACCAGGTCGATGCCCCGGCCGCGCAGGGCATCGGCGCCGGTGATGGACAGGTGATCCACCGCCACGCGCTTGTTGCCGCCGCCGTGACGGGTCACCAGGTCGACGATCTGATCGCAGAAGCGCTTCAGCCGGGCCTCGTGCTGGCCGCCGGCGGTGAAGAAATAAAACGACGGCATGACCCGGTATTCGTCGATGCCCGGCAGATCCTCGGCCAAATGGGGATGATTGGCGTAGTCGAAGAGCACCACCGGCCCCTCGCTGGCCACGAAGACGCAGCGGGTCTCGTAGTGGGAGCACCAGACCTGCATGTTGGTGGCGTCGGTGGCGTAGCGGGTGTTGAGCTGATTGAAAAACAGCCCGCCGGCCACGTCCGCCTGGCGCAGGTGGTCCCGCAGCCGGTTCAGGCGGTAGGCCCGCACTCCGTTCAGATCCACGGGGGCCGGGGAAAACTCCATGGCGCCGTGCTGGCGGGCTTCTTGGGTAGGCGCGGTGGCGCGGGCTTCATCCAACATGGGCCGGGTCCCTTCGAGGTGGCAAACGCGCCAATTACCATTCCACCGCGCGCCGCGCCGCGCTAGATGAAAAATGACGGCGGGATGAAAAAAATGGGTGGTGCGAAACCCGACTTTACTCGCTTGTGGTTACGGTGTCGGGCGTCCCCTGGTCTTGGGGGTCGTTACGGGGAGAGAGCAGTTCGTAGACCACGGCGACCAGGACGATGGCCAGCAGGATCATGCCGAAGCGGCGCTGGCGCGGGGTCGGCGGGCGCCTCAGGCCGCCGAACATGCGCCGGCCGCCCAGCATGATCCCGTCCCGGGGCCCTTTGTCGTCGTCTTTATTTTGCATGTTTTCCGTCGTCCGGCGCTGATGGTGGAGTCCCAAAAACATTGTTATCGCGCCCCGGCGCAAAAGGCGACCCCCAACGGGGGTTGCGGTGCGGGGGGAAGGCTGTATAAGCGATTCCATGTCCGACCGTGCCCGCCAGCTTCTTCACGACGTTTTTGGTTTTGAGTCCTTCCGCGGCTCCCAAGGGGCGGTGGTGGATCATGTGATCGCCGGGGGCGATGCCCTGGTGCTCATGCCGACGGGCGGCGGCAAGTCCTTGTGCTACCAGCTGCCGGCGCTGATCCGCGAGGGGGTTGCGGTGGTGATCTCGCCCTTGATCGCGCTGATGGAAGACCAGGTGGCGGCGCTTAAGCAAGCGGGCGTGCGGGCGGCGGCGCTCAACTCCAATCGTACTTTCGGGGACAGTTTGGCGATCGAGCGGCAAATGCGCGCGGGCGAGCTGGATCTGGTCTACGTGGCGCCGGAGCGCTTGCTGACCCCGGCCTTCCTGGATCACCTGGACGGCTGCCCGATTGCCTTGTTCGCCATCGACGAGGCTCACTGCGTGTCCCAGTGGGGACACGACTTCCGCCCCGAATACCTGCAGCTCGCCCTGCTGCACCAGCGCTATCCCCGGGTGCCGCGCATCGCCCTGACCGCTACGGCGGACGGGCCGACCCGCAAGGACATCGTTGAGCGCCTGGATCTGGCCGAGGGGCGGTCCTTCGTCGCCGGCTTCGACCGGCCCAACATCTGCTACCGGGTGGTGGCCAAGAATTCGGCTTTTTCCCAGCTGCTGCGTTTCATTGAGGCGGAGCACGGCGGCACCGGCGGCGGCCAGGCGGGTATCGTCTATTGCCTGTCCCGGCGCAAGGTGGAGGAAACCGCGGCGCGCCTGCGGGAGGCGGGCTATAACGCCCTGGCCTATCACGCCGGCATGGAAAAAGCGGCGCGCACGGAAAACCAGCACCGTTTCATCAATGAAGAAGGCATCGTCATGGTGGCGACCATTGCCTTCGGCATGGGGATCGACAAACCCAACGTGCGCTTCGTGGCCCACCTGGACCTGCCCAAGAGCCTGGAGGCCTATTACCAGGAGACGGGGCGGGCGGGGCGTGACGGCCTGCCGGCCAACGCCTGGATGACCGATGGCCTGCAGGACGTGGCCAAGGTGCAGCAGATGGTGCTGGCCTCCGACGCGCCGGAGGGTCAAAAGCGCATCGAACAGCGAAAGCTGAACGCCCTCCTGGGCTTTTGCGAAACCACCCGCTGCCGGCGCCAGGTCTTGCTGGACTATTTCGCCGACCACCTGCCCGAGCCCTGCGGCAACTGCGACACCTGCCTAACCCCGGTGGAGTCCTTCGACGGCACCACCGTGGCGCAGAAGGCCCTGTCGTGCGTCTACCGCACGGGGGAGGTTTTTGGCGCCGCCCATGTGATCGATGTCCTGCTGGGCAGCGAGACGCCGCGCATGGAAAAGCTGCGCCACGACCAGCTCAGCACCTTCGGCATCGGCAAGGAGCTGTCCAAGGGGGAATGGCAGTCTGTTTTCCGTCAGCTCGTGGCCCATGGGCTGCTGCGGGTGGATATGGAGGGTTACGGGGGCCTGCGCCTGGGCCCCGATTGCCGGCCCTTGCTGAAGGGCGAGACCACCTTGGCCCTACGCCATGATCCGCAGCAACGTAAGGCGAAGAAAAAGGTGGCCGCGGCGGCGGCCGGGCTGGCCGATCCGGCGGACGAGGCCCTGTTCCAGGCCCTGCGGCAACGGCGACTGGCGCTGGCCAAGGCGCAAGGGGTGCCGCCCTATGTGATTTTTCACGATTCCACCCTGGTGGAAATCGCCCGTTACCGGCCCGGCAGCCTGGAAGATCTGTCCCGTCTGCCCGGCGTGGGCCAGGCCAAGCTGGCCCGCTATGGGGACGACTTTTTGTCGGTTGTGGCGGACAACGGCCCGGCCTAAGCTGGGCTCATCGAGCCGGATTTCCGGGGCCGGGTTCAAGAACGAGGATGGCGGGCGTGAAAATAGTGGCTGCCGTAAAAGGCTGGACGGCACGGGCGGTGACGCTCTTGGCCCTCTTGTTGGTCTCCGCCTGCGCCACGCCTGAAAACATCGAGCCGCCGGCCTTTCGCCTGGTGGACATGCAGCTCTTGCCCGGCAGCCTGTTCGAGCAGCGCTTTGAGCTGACCTTGCGCATCCTTAATCCCAACGATTTTGACCTGGACCTGGACGGCGCCAACATGAAGCTGCGGCTCAACGACCGGGATTTCGCCCAAGGTGTGTCGGATCAAAGGGTGACCGTGCCCCGCCTGGGCGAGGGGGAGATGCGGTTCACCGCCGCCACCTCCGTGCTGGACGTGGTGCAGCAGGTGATGACCATGGCGGAGCGGGAGGATCTCGCCTACGAGATCTCGGGCACGGCCTTCCTGCAGGGCTTCGAGCGCCGTGCCGTGCCCTACAGCCTTGCCGGCGAACTGGATCTGCGCCAGCTAACCGGCGGTCAGCTGCGGTTGACGCCGGAATAGATATTCCAACGAATAAGCGCCCCGGCAAGGGATCATTAATAAAAAGCCGCAAATACTATTGACCATCTAAAGCAAACCCGCAGGAGAGAGTAATGGGTGAGTCAATGAATATTGGCGAGTTGGAAGCAAACGTGGCGCGCAATCGGCGCTTGTCCAACTTGGCCAAGGAACAGGGAAACACCGACCTGGCCAAGGAACTGGCCGCCATCGCGCAGGAGTACAGCCGGGAACTGCTGGCCCGCCGGACTCATTGAGCCAAATTCACGGGGCCAGACTTACTCAGCCGGACTTACCGGGACGGCATTCCAGCGCCTCACGGCCCCGTTGGTTTTAACCGGGGCTGTGGTCGATAAAGACTAGCAGCCTATTCGCTCGCGGCCCGCCAAATTCGGCGCGGCCGCAAATTTTTTTCAGGTTATCCGATTGAGGAAAAGGCGCGGTCGCCGGGCTACCGGGTTTGGTTCATGACCATGGCGGATTCGAATTCGCCCCGGTTGAAGTCCCGGCGTTTCACCAGGCGGCTGACCACCCGCCGCTTGATGCCCCGTTCCGACTGGGGCGCGAAGTTGCCGATTTCCTTGCGCAGCTCGGAGAGGCCGGTGACGTAGCCGCTGAGGAAGCGGGCCGGCAGGCCGGCGGCGCGGATCAGCTTTTTGAAGGACATGGACTGGGGCGTGGCCATGAGGTGGCGCACATCCTCGATGTCTTCCTGGGTCAAGCGGGCCAGGGAAAATTCGAAAAAGTCCAGCTGCCCCATGTAGAGGGCGCGCATGAGCAGGGACGGGGTGAGCCGGTTCATGGCATAGAGGTGGTTGACCAGGGCCTCGGCGTCATTGATCTCGTCGTATTGCTCCAGGCGCATGAGGGTGGCGCCCTCGCTGCCTTGGTGCATCAGCGCCTCGACCAGATTGGCGGAGGTGGCATGGCGGGCGACCAGCTCGAACTGCAGGCTTTCCGATACCGCCTCGGCCAGCTTGTCGGCCACCTTGATGGGCAGCTCCGGCCGGGCGATCATGGCTTTGTGGATAGGCGTGT
>JANQKX010000508.1 GCA_028280915.1 Kiloniellaceae bacterium | reverse complement strand
CACCGCGTTGGAGGCACCGACCATGACAAAAATGGCAAAGGGAATGTAAAACCACGTGAGGCCGACCAAGAGGCTTTTGAAAAACGGCAAGGCCAAGTGACTTTCCAAGGAACTGGGCGCAATGCTCCAGATCCAAAAGGCAGCGGCGCCCGCGATCAGAATCTGGCCCACCAGTTTCAGCCGGCCGGACAAACCCTTGCTGTTGCGCTTGGTGAGCTTCAGATAGTCGTCGGCAAAACCGATCAGGCCAAACCCGGCGGTCACCAACAACACGGACCATACATAACCATTGCTCAAATTGGCCCACAGCAAGGTGGAGGTAATGATCGCGATCAGGATCAAAAGGCCGCCCATGGTGGGCGTGCCCTGCTTGGTCAGGAGGTGCCCCTCCGGCCCGTCCTCGCGGATCGGCTGGCCCTCGCCCTGACGGGATTTCAGCCAATTGATCACCCAAGGCCCCAGCAGGAAACAAATGAACAAAGCGGTCACCACGGCACCGCCGCTTCTGAAGGTCAGATAGCGGAACAGGTTAAAGGCGATGTAGTCGTCGCCGAGCGGGCCGAGGAGGTTAAACAGCATGGAGTGATCCCCTAGCAGCCATTGGCCGCCCGGGGCGGCGTGTCTTCCAAATTGAGGAGCGCCTCCAAGACCACCGCCATACGGCTGCCCAAGGAGCCTTTTACGAGGATCACGTCATTGGGGGCCACCGCCTCGGTCACCGGTGCCACCAATTCCTTGGAGGTATCGCAGTGAACGCCGCGAATACGCTTGGGCAGGCTGGACTGCAGCTTCGCCATATCGGTCCCGCAGGTAAAGACCAGATCCACGTTGGCTTCGCGCAGGGGCTCGACCAGTTTTTTGTGCAGATAAACCGAGGATTTGCCAAGCTCCAACATGTCTCCAAGAATAGCGATGCGACGGCCGCCCGCCTTCGGCTGCGCCTGACCCAATAGGCCGATGGCCGCGCGCATGGAAGCGGGATTGGCGTTATAGCTCTCGTCGATCAATTCAAACTCGCCGCCAAGGTGCTGAATCATATGGCGGGCACCGCGCCCCTTCAGGGCCTTTATGCTGGCCATCTTATCGCAGGCCTGGGCGACGTCGGCCCCGACCACGGCACAAGCCGCCAACACGGAGAGGGAGTTGATGACCCAGTGAGCACCGGGGACACCCACATAATAATTCACCAGCTTGTCGAACACGCAGGCCGATACCTGACTGCCCGTTTCGTCCAGGCTGTAGTCCAGCAAGCGGGCCTCCGCTTCATGATGACGCCCAAACCCAATGATCTTGGTCAGGCCGGCCATCTCGGCCTTGTCCCGCAGATGGTGGTAGAGCGGATGGTCCCGGTAGAGAATGGCCGTGCCGCTGGGCGACATGGGCTGGAACAGTTCGGACTTGGCATCGGCGATACCGCCGATGGAATCAAAGTTCCCGATGTGGGCCGCCTCGATGTTGGTGATCAGCCCCACGTCCGGGCGCACCAAACGGGAAAGCTCCAATATTTCGCCGGGATTGTTCATACCCAACTCAAAAACCCCATAGGTCGCGTCCGGGTCCATGCGAGCCAAGGACAGGGGCACGCCCCAATGATTGTTGAGGCTGCCGATATTGGCCGCCGTGGGTGCCTGTTCGGCAAGACAAGCCTTCAAGGCTTCCTTTGTGGAGGTCTTGCCCACGCTGCCGGTTACCGCCAAGAAACGGGCCTTACTGCGGGCCCGTCCAGCCGCGCCCAAGCGCCACAAGGCGCCTAGGGTATCGTCCACCTGCAACAGGGCCGCGCCTTCGGGCAGGCCTTCGACCGTGCGATGAACCATGGCGGCCGCGGCGCCTTGCTCAAAGGCCTTGGCCACGTAATCATGGCCATCAAATTTCGGCCCTTGTAAGGCAATAAAAAGATCACCCGGGGCAAGGCTGCGGCTATCGATGGACACACCCGAGATGCCAAAGCCATCGCCCCCCCAGTTTCCGTGCAGCTGGCCACCAGTTGCTTGGGCGGCGTCCTCCCCACGCCATAGGGTTTGCCGGCTCATTGATCATCTCCTGTTGCTTTGGTGTCTGACGTCATACCGTGCTTCTGGGCCTCCCTTAGCTGGGCCTCCTTTAGCTGGGCAACCGCGTCCCGGGCGACATTTCGATCGTTGAAGGGTAGGACCCGTTTTCCAACCGTCTGGCCGGTCTCGTGCCCCTTGCCCGCAATGACCAAAACGTCGCCCGGGCGCAATGCGGCCACCCCCTGCAAGATGGCCGCCCCCCGATCTCCGATTTCCTCCGCCTCAGGCGCAGCCGCCAGCATCTCGGCGCGAATGGCGGCCGGATCCTCGCTGCGCGGATTGTCGTCCGTGATGATGGCCCGGTCGGCGAGACGCTGAGCAATCTCGCCCATCATGGGCCGCTTGCCCCGGTCCCGGTCGCCGCCGCAACCGACGATCACCACCAGTTGCCCCGCCGTATGGGGCCGCAGAGACGTCAGAATTGTCTCCAAGGCATCCGGCGTATGGGAGTAGTCCACATAAATGGCGCCGCCCTGGGCACCCTCGGCCACCAGCTCGGCCCGCCCGGGCACGCCGCTCAGACGGGGCAGGCAAAGGCAAGCCGCGGTGGGATCAGCCCCGCCGCCGATGGCAAGCCCCAAGGCGGCCAGGACGTTCCAAGCCTGGAAATCACCGGCCAAGGGTAAATCCACCGCCACCTGCGTACCCAGGATATCCAAAGTCAGGTCTTGTCCCGTGCCCCTAGGATGCTGTTCCAACAAGCGCAGATCCGCAGCCTCATGGCGCCCGTAGCCCAGGACCCGGATTCCCCGTTCCTGGCAAATTTCTCTAAGCGCCGCGGCTTCCGGACTGTCCAGGTTCAACACCGCCACACCATCCTCACTCAAGAGGTCGCGGAACAAGCGTTGTTTGGCGGCGCGATAGGCTTCCATGCTGCCGTGGTAGTCCAGATGATCCCGTGACAGGTTGGTAAAGGCGGCCGCCGATACGCGGACCCCATCCAGGCGGTACTGATCCAATCCATGGCTGGAGGCTTCCAGGGCCAGGTGGTCAAAGCCTTCCCGGGTCAAGTGCGCCAAGCAGCGATGCAGGTCCACCGGGTCGGGCGTGGTCAGGGAGGCCGGCGCATCGTCCTGAACCGGCAGTACGCCCAGGGTTCCCAGACTGGCCGCGTTCTGCCCCAAGAGCTGCCAGATCTGCTGAGTGAAAAGAGCCGTCGAGGTCTTACCGTTGGTTCCCGTTACCGCGGCGATGGTCGTCGGCTGGGCACTGTAAAACCGTGCGGCCATCTGTGCCAGCCGGCGCCGGGGATTGGCATCCTCGATCAAGGCCGGGCCGGCGGGATCGTCGAAACCGGCGGGAAAAGCCTCCGCGGTTCCCAAGGGTGCCAAGACCGCCGCCGCGCCTTGTCGTATGGCCTGGGGAATAAAGCGGCGTCCATCCACCTGGCTGCCCGGCAAGGCCGCAAAGAGAAAGTCCGCGCCCACCTTCCGGCTATCGGCGGTCAGACCTCGGATCTCCCGGTCTTGTATTTTGAGGGGCAGGGCCATCTTGGCGGGGGTATCCTTTATCAACTCAGTTAGACGCAACGCGATGCCTTTCGGCCTCAGCCATCGCCCGGGTTAACATGTGGTGACTGGGCTCCTCTTCTTCCGGCGCCGGCTGCATGCCCAAAAGAGGCCCCAGACGTTCGACCACGCCTTTCACCACCGGCGCGGCCACCCAGCCGCCCGTCGCGTATCCGAAAGTTTCTTTTTTGCCTTTCGGCTCATCCACCATGGCAAAAATCACGTAGCGCGGATCATCCATGGGGAAGCCGCCGACAAAGGACGCGATGCGCTTGTCATGGGCATAGCGGCCGTTCTCCAGCTTATCCGCCGTGCCGGTTTTACCGCCGACCCGATAGCCGGGCGCGTCCGCGTTGCCGCCGGTCCCATGGGTCACGACGAGGCGCATTAGCTGCCGCATTTTAAAGGACGTCGCTTCCGAGATGACCTGCCGGCCTGCCGGCCGGTCGCCCGGGGCCAGCTTCAAAAGAGTGGTCGGGCGCTTGACCCCGCCATTGATCATGGCGGCCACCGCGTTGGCCACCTGCAGCGGGCTGACCGCGAGGCCATGACCGTAGGAGACGGTCATGGTATTGATTTCCCG
>JANQKX010000490.1 GCA_028280915.1 Kiloniellaceae bacterium | reverse complement strand
TCCCTGGCCGCGCTCTCGGCCGGCGCCCGGGTCGCCATCGCCCGCCATTTCGACCCGGAGGAATACCTGCCCCTGCTGCGCCAGGCGCGCCCCACGGTGGTCTTCATCCTGCCCGCCGCCTTGATGCGCCTGGTGGAGGACCATGGGGCGACACGGCAGGACTTCGCCTCCCTGCGCTACTGCAGCGCCGGCGGCGACAAGCTGCCGGCGGAACTGGAGCGGGAATTCGAAGAAAAAACTGGGTTTCAGATCCATGAGTCCTACGGCATGACCGAAACCGGCGGCGCCTGCGCCAATCCGCCCCAAGGGCTCAACAAGCCGGGCTCCATCGGCACGCCCCTGCCCGGCTTTGAATTGGACATCCGCGACGAGAACGGCACGTCCCTGCCGCCTGGCCGGCAAGGCCGTTTGTGGCTGCGCTCCCGCGGCACCACGGTGGGCTATTGGCAACGCCCGGACGCCACGGCGGCGGTCATTGTCGACGGCTGGCTCGACACCGGCGATGTGATGTGGCGGGACGACGACGGCTATTTCTGGTTCGCCGGACGCAAAAAGCAGATCATCGTGCACGACGGCTCCAACATCGCCCCGCAAGAGGTGGAGGATGCGCTGCTGGCCCATCCGGCCGTCGCCGCGGCGGGCGCCATCGGCGTGCACGACCTGGCCCACGGCGAGAACGTACGGGCCTATGTCACCCTGCACCGAGGCGCGACGCGGCCCAGCGCCGGTGGGCTGATCGCCTTCGCGCGGGCGCGGATCGGCTACAAGGCGCCGGAAGACATCGTCTTTCTGGATGACATGCCCCTCGGCCCCACGGGCAAGACCGACCGCCGGCGGTTAAAGCGCCTGGCCGAAGAAAGCATGGCCGAACAAACCGGGTCTGGCCCCCAGCTGCCTCAACCAGGACACTGATCGCGGCGGCGCTGCCGTACCGCAAACCTTGCGGCGCAAGGCGAGAGCGGTAACAATCCTTTGTTATGTGACAGTCTTGTAAAGGGCATTGGCCCGTAAAGGGGTCTTTGACCCTGGAAGGCGGCGGCAAAAGGGAGGCGGTTTACCTTGGTACGCAAATATTACGGCCTTCCGTCTCTGACCTCCCTGGCGGTCTTCGAGGCCTGTGCCCGCCATATGAATTTCAAACAGGCCGCCGGCGAGCTCAATGTCACGCGGGGCGCCATCAGCCGACAAATCAAGGCCCTGGAGGACGAAGTCGGCGTCGAGCTGTTTTTGCGAAACATGGACGGCATCGCGCTTACCCCCGAGGGCGAGACACTTTACATGGTCCTGGCCAAGGGCTTCAGCGAAGTCTCGGAAGCCCTACATGGCATCCGCATGGGGCAAAAAAACGCCACCGTCACCCTGGCCTGTTCCAACGCCTTTGCCACCTTGTGGCTGATGCGGCGCATCGGCAGCTTTTGGCACCGGCATCCGGAGATCATGGTGGACCACCTGATTTCCGACAACGCCCAGGAATTGCGCAAATCCCAGATCGATCTGCGGGTGCGCTACGGATCGGGCGCCTGGCCTGATGAAACCACCGAGCTGTTGTTACGGGAAACCATCTTCCCGGTTTCCAGCCCGGCCTATGCGGCGGCGATCCCCGATCAAAGCTTTGACGATCTGAGCCAGATCCACCTGCTGCACGTGGATGGGGTCGATCCCGATTGGACCAACTGGGACGAGTTCCTGCGCCGCGCCGGAGTGCCCCACGGCCCCTTGCGGGGGCGGCGCTTCAACAATTTCGCCGTGCTGCTGCAAGCCATCGAGGACGGCCAGGGGGTGGCCCTGGGCTGGCACCAATTGGTGAAGCACCTGGTGGATGAGGGCCGGCTGCAGCGTTTCGGCGATTTGGAAATCGCCGCGCCGGGCGCCTATTACGTGACCTGGAACCAGAACCGCCGTCTTTCCGAGGCCGCCTTGACGGTCAAGGACTGGCTGATCGAAACGGCCCAGGCCGACCAGACCAAGACCGATCCGGCCGATTGAACAAGCCGGCGGCGGCGGTGAAAAAGTTACAAATCGCTGCCGGCTTTCTTTTGCTGATGCCAGAGGTGCAGCCTGGCCCCGATGGATAAAAAGGGCTCGGGCGGCAGGCGTTTCGGCGCCGCCAGCGCCGCCACTTTTGACAGAAAATCACTCTGCTGCCCCGTGGCCAGCTCGGCGATCAGCTTGCCGTGGAAGGTGCCCTTGCAGACCCCCAGGGCGTTCTGGCAACCCGCGGCGAAGACGCCTTTTTCGATTTCCCCGAAGGCGGGCACGGAATTGGTGGAGGCGCAGAGAAGGCCGCCCCAGCGGTAGGCCATCTCCAGCCCCGTCAACATGGGAAAACGGGCGGCAAAGGAGCGGTCGTGCTGCCGGCCGCATTTGGCCACCTGCGCGTCGTTGGTGGCCTTTTGCGGGTTGAAGGTGACGGAATTGCGGATCACGATCCGATTGTCGCGGGTGCGCCGCACCGTGGTCCCCATGGGATCGGCCGGAATCAGGGCCCATTCCTTCTCTCCGCCGAGTGCCCGGATCTGCCGATCGCTCATGGCCTGGGTCATGCTGGCGTAGGTAAAGATGTGCAGCAAGCGGCGGGCAAAAAGCCCGAAGGACTCTAAGTGGCCGTTGACCGTGAGGATGACCTTGCCGGCCCGGCCGCTGCCCTGGGGCGTGATCACCTTAAGCCCGCCGTCGGTTTGGATTTCCCACACCGGGGAGTTTTCGTAGAGCGCCACCTGCCGCGACAGGCCTTGGGCAAAACCCCGGATGTAGGCGGCCGGCTGCAAAATCACCGCGCCGGGGGTATAGGAACCCCCCAGGTAAAAGGACGTGCCGGTGATGCGCCGCAGATCCGCCGCGTCCAGGTGCTCGTAGGGCTCGCCCAGGCGGCCCAAGTGCCGCTCGAATTCGGCGAGAGCTTTCAGGCCGTGGGCATTGCTCGCCCCGTGGTACTTGCCGCAGGGATTGAAGCAGTCTGATAGGCCGTATTCCGCCACCACCTCCCTGGCGAAATCGATGGCCGCACGGTTCATGGCGATCTGCTCGCGGTCCGCCTCCAGCCCGCCGGCGTAGTTTTCGCTGTTGAGCTCGTGGGGCAGATCGATCATGAAGCCGGAATTGCGCCCGGCGCTGCCGAAGCCCACGGGTTGCGCATCCAGCACAACGATCTTGTCGCCGTCGCGAAGCTGGGCCAGGCGGCGGGCGGCCGCCAAACCGGCAAAGCCCGCGCCGACGACTACCCAGTCGGCCGAGATATCCCCTTCCAAAACTCGGGGCGCCGGCGGTGCCGGCAAGATCTCGTACCACCCCGAGCCGGGCAGGTCCCGGGGCACCATGGAGGCGGCAAAGGTCGTCATGGCGGGGCTGAATGCCTGACCTGTCAGTCGGTGGAGGATTCCATGTGGGAATCCGACACGTCGATCCAGATGGTCTTCATCTCGGTGTACTGATCGTGGGCATGGATCGAGTTATCCCGCCCGCCGAAGCCGGACTGCTTGAAGCCGCCGAAGGGCGTGGAGATGTCTCCTTCCCCGTAGCAATTCACCGTGACCGTGCCGGCGCGGATTTGCCGCGCCGCCCGGTGGGCCCGCTTCACGTTGGCGGTGAATACCGAGGCGGTCAGCCCATAGGGTGTGTCATTGGCCACCCGGATGGCCTCGTCCATGCTGCCCACCGTGATGATGGCCAGGACCGGACCGAAAATCTCCTCCCGGGCGATGGCGGAGTCGGGCGACACATTGTCGAAGATGGTGGGTTCGATGAAATAGCCCGCCGTTTCCTCGCGGGCCTTGCCTCCGTGCACCAACTTGGCGCCGGACTCTTCGCCCTTTTTGATATAGCCCAGGATACGGTCGTATTGGTTTTTGGAAACGATGGCGCCCAGTCGGTTGGCCGGGTCCAGGGGATTGCCGGTGGGCCAGGACCGCAGGTGCTGCAGGATCCGCTCCAAGAGGGCGTCCTTGATCTTCTCGTGCACGATGAGGCGGGAATTGGACGAGCAGTTTTCGCCCATGTTCCAAAACACCGCCTGGGTGGCGTGGGCCGCGACCGTATCCAGGTCTTCCGCGTCCTCGAGCACGATGCAGGGGTTTTTGCCGCCGCATTCCAGCACGATGCGTTTCAAGTTGGACTGGGCCGAATACTCCAAAAAGCGCCGGCCGATTTCCGTGGAGCCGGTGAAGGACACCATATCGATATCGGGGTGCAGCCCGATGGCCTTGCCGGTGATCTCCCCGGGGCCGGGCAGCACGTTCAAGACGCCGCGGGGCAGCCCGGCCTCGCTGGCCAGCTCGGCGATCTTCAAGGCGGTCATGCTGGTTTCCTCAGCCGGCTTGACGATAACGCTGTTGCCGGCGGCCAGGGCCGGCCCGATTTTCCACGCCAGCATGAGGATGGGGAAGTTCCACGGCAGCACGCAGCCCACCACGCCGATGGGCTCGCGCACGATCATGGCGACCGCGTCGTCCCCGCTGGGCGCGACCTGGTCGTAGATCTTGTCGGCCGTCTCCGCGTGCCATTCCAGGCAGTGCAGGGATTCCGGGATATCGATGGTTTCAATGTCGAAGATGGGCTTGCCGCTTTCCAAGCTTTCCAGCACCGCCAGTTCGTGCTGGTGGCGCCGGATCAACTTGGCCAGCTTGATGAGCACCTGCTTGCGCTCGCTGGGGTGGCACCGGGACCAGCGGCCGTCCTCGAAGGCCTCCCGGGCCTTGGCCACCGCCAGATCCACATCGGCCTGCTGGCAAGCCGCCAGGCTGTTCAGCTGCTCGCCGGTGGAGGGGTTCGAGGTCTCGAAAGTCTCGCCGCCGGAGGCCGCGCAGGCCTTGCCGTCGATGAAGGCGCCGGAGGGCATGACAATAGAGCGGGCGATCGCCCCATATTCATCACGCGTTAAGAGCGACGACATTCGAATCTCCTTCTTCGGCTTGGCTGTCCTGAATGTTGGCGATGGTGGTCTTCAGGGTGCGGATCACCACTTCCACATCCCGTTTTTGTTCCTTGGTCATGTCCTTCAGGGGGCGGCGCACCCCACCCGCCGGCAGGCCGGCCAACTCGCAGCCGTATTTGATGCTCTGCACGAATTTGCCGCCCTGCTCCAAAACCCGCATCAGGGGCAGGAGCGCCGACATGATCCGGCGGCCCTTGCGGAAGTCGTTTTCCACAAAACAGGCCTGATAGAGAGCCAGGTGCTCCTTGGGCAAGCAGTTGCCCGCGCCGCAAACCCAGCCCTGAGCGCCCCAGGCGAAAAACTCCAGGGCCTGATCGTCCATGCCGCACAAAAGGGTGATGTGGGGATAGTCCCGGGCCAGCATGTGCATCTGATTGATGTCGCCGCTGGATTCCTTGATGGCGCTGATGTTGCGGCTGTGGCCCACCCGGTCGAAGAATTCCGCGTCCATCAAGGTGCCCGTGCGGCCGGGATAGTTGTACAGCATGATGGGCAGGTTGACCGCCCGGTCCACCGCCAGCACGTGCGCCGCCAGTTCCAACTGGGTGGGACAGGCGTAATAGGGCGCGTTGACGAGAATGGCATCGGCGCCGTTTTCCCGGGCCAATTCGCCATATTCGATGCAGTCCTCCGTGCGGATGGCCCCCACGCCCACGATGAGGGGAAGGCGACCGCCGATCGTCGTGCTGGCCAGCTTCATCAGCTCGACCCGCTCCTCCTTGCTCTGGGCATAATATTCGCCGGTGGTGCCGCCGACGATGATGCCGTGAACACCAGCGTCAATCAGGTGTTCGATCATGGTGACGAAGCCGTCCCGGTCGATCGAAAGGTCTTCCTTATGGGGCGTGATCACCGGCGGGTAGATGCCTTGAAACTTCATGTTACGTCTCCAGCGGCTCGGGGGCCAAATGCCTCGGAAAGGTCTGCGAAAAACAAAAAGGTCTGCGAAAAAACGGCCTAAACCGCACAAATCCTAACGTATGCCTTGCCGGTCCCGCAATCGCTTTGCGCGCGAACGTCCAAGAGCAAAAAATCGGATATGAAGTGCAAAGGCGGCGAAAATCCCCATGGCACTCAAGCCGGACAGATCTACACCGAAATGAGCGGCACCGGGTCGGAATAATATTCGCCGGCCCTTTTACATTTTCGCATCACGGAAATGATCTGTTCCGCCGGCAAGGCCGCACGATGACCGCCGCCGCCGGGCGGCCGCAGAAAACTCACAATACCGTTGATTTTTTTTCGCGCTGGCTTGTCGCCCTGGGTTGATAATAGTATCTCAATATCAAAAGAACCATGTTTCAGGGAAAGAGGAGGCGATAATGTCGACCAAGAACAATTCTGATCTGCTGTCGCGCATGGCCGCGGAAGCCCGTCGCGGGCGAGTGTCGCGCCGCGACTTCATGCACTACGCCGCGCTGGCCGGCGTGACGGTGGCAACGGCGAGCGGGGCCTGGTCATCAAAGGTCCTGGCCCAGACGCCGCAAAAGGGCGGGACCTTCCGAGTGGGCCTGCATGACGGGAATACGTCCGATTCACTGGACCCGGGCACCTATCAAAGCGTGGGTCAGATCCAGCATGCCCATGCGTTCAGTAGCTACCTGACCGAGATCACGGCCGAGAACGACCTGGGCCCGGACATGGCGGATTCCTGGAGCGCCAGCCCGGACGCCACGGTCTGGACCTTCGAGCTGAACAAGGACGCCACCTTCCACGACGGGCGTAAGTTCACGGCCAAGGACGCGGTCGCTTCCTTGAACCATCACCGGGGCGAGGATACGGCCTCGGCCGCCAAGGCGCTCCTGGCCAACGTGACCGACGTGAAGGCGGACGGCGACCACACCATCGTCATCGAGTTGGATCAGGGCTTTGCCGACCTGCCCTGGATCATGACCGACTATCACCTGACCATGCTGCCGGCCAAGGACGACGGCACCATCGATTGGGAAAGCGGCGTGGGCGCCGGCCCTTACAAGTTCCAGGAATACGAGCCCGGCGTGTTCACCGCCATGGAGCGGCACGACGGCTGGCACCGGGAGGGCGCCTATTTCGACAATCTGGAACTGACCATCCTGAACGACCCCAACTCGCGCCAGACCGCCATCATCACCGGCGAGGTGGATGCCATCTCCTCGGTGGACCTCAAGACCTTGAGCCTGATGAAGCGCAACAAGGACGTGGAAATCGACAACGTGCCCAGCGGCTCGGCCATCACCCTGCCCATGTTCTGCGACACGGCACCCTTTGACGACGTGAACGTGCGCCTGGCGCTCAAATACGCCATCAACCGGGACGAGCTGATCCAGAAGATCCTCCACGGCACGGGTACCATCGGCAACGACTATCACGTCTCGCCGGGCATGCCCTACTTCCCCGACCTGCCCCAGCGGCCCTACGATTTGGACAAGGCCAAGTACCACCTGAAGCAGGCCGGGCACGACAGCCTGGACATCGAACTCTCCGCCGCCGACAGCGTGCTGCCGGGTGCGGTCGACATGTGCATCCTCTTCGCCGAGCAGGCTAAGGGCGCGGGCATCAACATCAAAGCGGTGCGCGAGCCCAACGACGGCTATTGGTCCAACGTCTGGCTGGTGAAGCCCTTCGTCTTCGTCAAGTGGGGCGCCCGTCCCACGCCGGACAACATGTTCACCCTGGCCTATAAGGACGACGCGGCCTGGAACGAATCCCGCTGGCAGAACGAGCGCTTCAATGAATTGCTCCTTCTGGCCAAGAAGGAGTTGGACCAAGAGCGCCGGGCCCAGATGTATCGGGAAATGTGCGAACTGGCGCGTGACGACGGCGGCACCATCATCCCCATGTTCACCAACTTCGTCTACGCCCGGCGCAACAACGTGCAGCACGGACCCAGCCTGGCCTCCAGCTGGGAGATGGACGGCGCCCGTTCGTTCCATCGCTGGTGGTTCGCTTAAGACCGGGTCAGGTCTTCAAAAAAATCCCATGTCAACGTGTCTCGGGGCTGGAGTTGCGAAACTCCAGCCTCTTTTTTTTTGGCCCCTGCTTTCATGCGGGGCCGATAGCAGGCGGTGTATTTTCCCTCGATTGGACAACTATAGAGCGTTTATTACTGTTCCCGCCATGGGCCGCCCGACCCCGTCACAACCGGGCCGGTTTCATCTGCCAAACGCCGTTTAGCCGCAGGCCCTTCGCCGCGCACCAACTCGGCGTGCAAGGCGCCTTGGGCATGAACGCGGGCGTTTTGGTCGCGGGCGGCAAGCGGCCTCTTTTCCTGAATGGTTGTTCTATTCGGCTTGTTAAGTTTTATTGTTAAATAACATATGCTTATTCTCAATAATTGCAAAAATAAACATTTTTAGTAAATACGTAGGTATTTGCTCTCCCGTTAAGCATGACGAAAGAATTTTAACGTTACTTTTGCGCCCTCAGTATGTTTAGCCCAGGGCGCGGCACCAAGCGGCCGCGACCGGGGAATCGTCACGGGTTTATGACTCCTTTCGACCAATTTCAGAGGGTATTGCCCCATGGGTGTTTTCAGATTCCGCAAAGCGGGCAAGGGCCAATCCAAAGCTGTTAAAGAAAAAACCGGCAAAAAAGTAAGCGGCAAAAAAGAACACGGCTGGTCCATCCGCGGCAAACTGATGGTCGCCGTGGGGGTGATCGCCAGCATGAGCGTGGTCGCCGCCCTGGCCGGCTTTTTCGCCTTCGGCCGGGTGGAAAGCGCCATGGAGGATTTGCAGCGTTTGGGCATCTCCCAAATGGCCCTGGTTCAGGAGATTGACCGTGCCGGCGCGGAAATCAGTCAAGGCGCGGCGCGGCTGCTCTCGGCCGAAACCGTCGAGGACCGACAGCAGCAATACGGCAATTTGCAGCAAAGCCTGAGCCAAATGCAAAGCCTCTTCGCCGAATTGAGCACCCAGTCGGGCGACAATCAGGCCGACAGCGACTTCAGCGCTGCCCTGGCCCAGCTGCAAGCCAACATTTCCGGTCTCTTGGCCAGCGTGAACGCGGAACGGGAGATTGCCGCCGAGGCCGATCAGATGGTCGCGGCCCTGGCGGAGAGCAAGCTGGCCGTGGACGCCGCCATCGCGCCTTACTTGGAAGCCATCGGAACCCAGTTGAAAAACATCGTGGATGCGGCGATCGAGGATCCGGAAAACGGCATCTTCGGCCTGCTGGACCTGAAGGCAACCTACGGCAAGTCCCAGGCGGTGCAAAACCTGCGCACCTTGGTGAGCCAGGTCTCC